>CALGZV010000236.1 GCA_937934385.1 uncultured Clostridia bacterium
ATACCGGCAGTTCCCTGAAGAAGAGGATCTACCTGATGGCCGTCCTGAGATCTTAGAGATATAGAAACAGGGGTTTTATCTGCGGGGATAGTTATAGCCGAAGCAGTTACAAACGGAATTGCTCCGTTTCGGGCAAGGATCGTATAGGTCGTTTCTCCTCCGACACCCATATTTACGACAGGGACAGATATTTTGTAGTTATCTGCCGCGACAAGTGCTTTAGCTTCGTCACTGAGAGAAACGAGAGGATCATATGTGTTTGTGATCTCTTGCGTTACGCGGTTTCCAAGGGCAAGGGGATATGACATTGCATTTCCGCCGGGGCCGGAGGTGAGGCTGTCTCCCCAGCATACGATTCCGGGAAGTTTATCTGCAATTACTGAAAGTGCCTCAGCGTGACGGATATTAAGCTGACTGATCTCTTCCTCCGGAGTGAGTGCCGATTCTGCATTTTCTGAGGAATATGCCATAGGTGCAGCGGCGATATATTTCATCAGGACTGTCATATCGCGGCTTCCGACAGTGCCGTCGCTGTCAATATCGTATGTAGATGATGTGTTGTTTTCCGAAACAGCTTTCATTTCTGTCAGCATATCGCGGCTGTTGACGGCGCCGTCTTTGTTTACGTCATATGACGATGCACTGTCTGCGCTCTGAACCGAAGCAAATGCCGAAATTCCGGTAAGTGCCGCCATAAACAGTGCGGAAACTGATAAACTGATTTTTTTCATTTGTAAGACCACCGTTATTTTTTGTATTCTTATGTGATTTTGCTTGTGAATTTTTTACTTATTTGTATAGGAAATTAGTGTACAAATAAATAATATTTTTCAAATATATGTTATCACATAACAATCTTTTTGTCAATGGAAATATGCTGTTTTTCGCTTCCTTTAATTTTATTCCAATATAGAATCAGGGCAGTTATCGCTAAGGGATAACTGCCCGGTAAGTCGAAATTATCTTTTTCCGGTTTTTATAAATTCTATCAGATTTTCTGCATCATCGAAGTTATCATAATCACCGTTTATTCCTTCGCGGTGATATATTACCCCTCTTTTTTCGTTTTCTTCGAGACAATCAAGAAGTTTGTCTATGCCATATCTTTTTATAAACATTGTGAACGCATATGGTTTAATTTTATTTAATAAGCCTTTTTTACAGTTTTCTTCACATTTATAACAATGTGAAATTTCCTTTTTTATCGAGCATATTCTGTTTTCACACAGATATCTGTCAGGACAGTTATCTGAATGACATCCCTTGCATTTTACATTTTCTGAACATAAGCAGCAGGCAAGACCGCATCTGGCAATTCCTAATTCTCTTTTCATTTATTTACTCCATAAATTCAAATACTATCGTGTTCGATTTTATAACATAAGGCGCGATCCGGGTGATAAAGGATATGCCGAGTAACCTGACCGCAAAAGTTTTAAGGAAAGCTTATTATAGATATTATATTTTGAAAATTTTACTCTTCGACAAGATACATCATCTTTGAATAGAGTCCCTCTTGGGGAACATTCAAGGTTATTCCGCGCCGGAGCGTATCTCCGTCAAAGCATTCTCCTGAGATCATATCTTTATATACCGTATTGCGTTTTGCTGCCGCAAATCTGATGCGGAAGCTTTCAGGTACGGTACGTGACTTGCCGGTTTTGAGACTGTCTGTATAGCGTTTCAGCATATCTGTGCCGCTATCATTTCCGCAGCGGAGCAGTGTAAACAGCAGTTCGCTTCTGTCGTCCGACGCAAAGCAGTATGCCGAGCAGCCGCATTCGAGAGGATTCAGCATCCGGTAAAAGTCACCGCGAAGGATCAGATGCTCATACCTGCGGTATTCGTCTATCTGAGCGTTTATGGTCTTCTTCAGCTCATCTGTTGCTTTCAGCGCATTGAACTCGTATCCGAGCGGTCCTGCAAGTGCGGTGCGGTAACCGAAATCGAGCTTGTTTTTGTCCTCAAGCGAACCAATTCCGGTCGCAACATGACAGCTCATAGTCGACGCGGGATATCCGAATGAACTTCCGTACTGAATGAACACACGGTCGGCAGGAGTCGTATTGTCGCTCGTCCATATCTGAGTCGAGTATTTCATCATACCGAGATCATAGCGTCCTCCGCCCCCGCTGCAGTTTTCGATCATAGCGTTCGGATAGCGCTCTGTCAGCCATCTGTAAAGCTCGTATACGCCGAGCACGTATCTGTATGCAGTCTCATCCTGTCTTTCCGGAGGAAGCGCAGGAGAATATACCGAACACATATGACGGTTCATATCCCATTTGAAATAATCTATTGCAATACCGTCGAAGCATGCTGAGAGTATATTTTTGATATATTCGAGAACATCCGGATTTGCGAAGTCAAGTACGTGCTGATGACGTGCGACGAGCGGATCGCGTCCCGGAGCGAGTAATATCCAGTCAGGATGGGCGCGGAAAAGATCGCTGTCCGGATTGACCATTTCAGGTTCGATCCATATGCCGAATTTTACGCCCTGCGCATGTATGCGGTCGGCGAACGGAGCAAGACCGTCTCTGAATCTGTCAGGATTTTCGTACCAGTCTCCGAGTCCGGCGCGGTCGTTGATACGCTTTCCGAACCATCCGTCATCCATGACAAGCATATCTGCGCCGCATTCCTTGGCAGCTTTTGCAAAATCGATCATTATATCTTCGTCGATATCAAAATAGAAAGCTTCCCATGAGTTAAGTACTACAGGACGTTTTTCGTATTTTTCAGCCGGAAGAATATGCGAGCGGATAAAGCTGTGCATATTGCGCGATACGGTTCCGATTCCGGAGGAGCTGAAAGTCATTATCGCTTCTGGCGATGAAAATTCTTCTCCGGGCTTTAAAAGCATTGAGAAATTATCGCTTCCGAGTCCTACGGCAACACGTGTTGTTCCGTTAAAATCCGTTTCTGCCTCGTCAAGGAAGCTTCCGCTGTATACAAAGTTAAAGCCGTATACGTTGCCGCTTTCCTCTTTAGCTCCGTTTGCCGCAAGCATTATGAAAGGGTTTGCCTGATGGCTTGACGCTCCGCGCTTGCTTTCGACACGCTGATTTCCTCTGAACAGGGGCGTTCTCTGAGGAATACGCTCCATGCAGTGACTTCCGCAGAAGCTTATCATTTCGTAATTCATATCAGGCAGATCGAGAGAAAGACTCATGCACTTTTCAATGCGTACGTCACCGTTTCCGCCGTTTTCAAGCGTAAAGTAACGGGATATGATATCGCATTCCGGAAACAGTGTGTAGTAGAGCTTAAGCGTGCAGCCGGTGAATTTGTCGGTCATTGTAAGCTCGAGCGTTTCAGTGTTTTCGTCCGCGTCTGCAAAGGGAAGTCCCGGAATATCTTTGCGTCCCTTGAATTTTCTTGCTTTCTGATAGATAAATTCGGTGACCTTGCTTCCGCTTGCCATATCGCGGAGCCTGAGTGCATCGGCGCGGTAATCTCCGTTTCCGTAAAACGGAAATTCGACCATTTCCGCATTAGGAACATACGTAAAGCCGTATTCCTCGTAGTTGGGCGAATATGAGGTATTCCTTGCGCGGTATGTAAGATCGGCTTTAGGAGAGTTTTTTCCGTAGTATAAATGAACGGGGAATCTGTCAAACAGGATCTGCATAACATACATCGTGTTTTTTGTTTTGAGTGTTATGCGATTTTCTTTTTTGTCTATTTTTATTGACATTGCATTTTCCTTTCTTATGACGGATCACAGGCGGTTTTGAAAATAATGTTTGGTCAGACGATGATAACTGTAAGCAGAGGTATTGTTATAATGCAGAGCAGTGTGCTTACAAGTATGCAGTTTGACGCGGTTTCGCGGTTGCTGTGATGTATCTCGGCAAGGCCGAGTATCATGGAGGCACATGGCGTTCCGGAGAGAATTGTTATGCTTGCTTTAAATGCATACGAAACGGGAAAGAAAGATATTACGGCAAGGCAGAATATCGGAAAAACAAGCATAACAATTC
>CALGZV010000237.1 GCA_937934385.1 uncultured Clostridia bacterium
TGATTTTCTGCTGCAGGAGATGGGGCGCGAGGTCAATACAATTGGCTCAAAAGTTTCAGATATCAGAATGACAGATACTGTTGTGGAAATGAAGAGCGAGCTTGAACGGATTCGCGAACAGGTACAGAATATAGAGTGACGCGGCGTTGAAGCTGTTAATACGGCGGCAGATTATATTTTGTGATGAAAGCATGTGCATGTGTAGGTACGGCAATTCGGAAGAACGGAGATTTTTATGAAATTTATAAACATTGGCTTTGGAAACATGGTGGCGGCGCACCGTATTGTAACTCTCGTCAGTCCTGATTCATCGCCGATAAAGAGAATGATTCAGGACGCAAAGGACAGCGGGCGTGTGATCGACGTAACCTGCGGACGCCGAACAAGATCGGTTATTGTTACAGACAGCGAACATGTGATTCTTTCTGCTGTACAGACCGAGACGATAGCGGGGCGGCTTGACGGAGGCTGCGATGAAGAGGACGTTCGCAGCGCGGACGGTGAGGAATAATTTCCGCAATAAGAATTCAGAATATTTACAGCTGTCATGCAATTAATTAAATATTGAAAGATAAAAATAAAATAACGGAAAACATATTTATTTTGTTAGATAAAAAGACTCGGCTGATTAGCCGGGCGGAGGAATGTGTGGTCGAAAATAAGGAAAAAACAAAGAATCTGATTCTTGTAATATCGGGACCGTCGGGAAGCGGAAAGGGATGTATTATTGAACTGCTGATAAAAAAATTCGGTTTCCGCAAGGCGGTGTCGGTTACTACGAGAAAGCCGCGCGAAGGAGAGATTGACGGACGCGATTATTATTTTATCAGCCGGGAACGGTTTGATGAAATGCTTAGGCGCGGAGAACTGCTCGAATATAACATATACGGGGAAAGCTGTTACGGTACGCCTAAAAGCGAGGTAGAGGACGCGCTTGAAAACGACCGTCTGCTTGTGCTTGATATCGACGTACACGGTGCGGCAAATATAGAAAAGACGTATCCTGATTTTCGCAGTGTGTTTATTATTCCTCCGGATGCTTCGGAGCAGCGCCGCAGACTTGTCAGCCGCGGCACAGAAACAGAGGAGTCTGTTGACAGACGTATGAAGATCGCGCGTGATGAGATCGGCTGCTTCAACAAATATGACTGCGTTATAATCAACGAGACCGGAAAATCAGAGATCGCTGCGGAACAGGTATATAATGTTATGCAAGGAATGATTCCGGATCAGAGCGGAATACCGTCGGTAATAAAAAAATATTTTTCTGATTATACAGACTGACTTAATTGCAGGAAAGCGGATTGCATATAAGCATAATCCGCATTTGATTAATATAAATACATACCGTGAGCGTTTTGGACGCTGCCCGGTATCGGCTGTGCTTAGATACACCGCTATAAAATAGATTTTTTAACAGCAGAAAGGTATGGTAAAATATGTTACATCCTACAGCAGAAGAGCTTTCAAAAGGAAAATACAACCGTTATGTTCTCGTTTCGGCGACTGCAAAGTGCGCCCGTCTTGTAACAGATGAGTATTGCAGATACCGCGAGAGCGCTGAACGTCAGATTGCAAATAAAGAGACTGATAAAAGCATCGCTTCAATGATTAAAAAAGAGATTTGTGATGAACGTGCTGTAAAGTGCGCTATCAAACGGCTTTACAGAGGCGAGTATCAGATTATAGACGAATCTATAGACGATTCGATAAATTTTGATTGATGGATCATCCGGAGTATAAAACAATAAATGACTGTGGATCTGCCGATCGGACGGTAGGTGCGGAGATCGGCAGACCCGGCGCTGTGCTTTATGCGCGCGTCTGTCTGCCTGATATTCCTTACCTCGCCCGTCGGCTGTTTGATTATAAGGTTGCTCCTGACATGACGGCGGTCATCGGACGCGGAGATTTTGTCAAAGTACCGTTTGGAAAGGCGAATCGCGGACAGCTTGCGCTTGTTGTGGATATATCGGATTCTCCTTCGGATATATCTGTTTCCGACGAACGTATAAAAGAGATAAGCGAAATGCTTCCGCGCGAGCTTGCGCTTACAGAGGAACAGATGCGTCTGTGTGAGTATATGTATGAACATGTTTTATGCTCATATGCAGACGCGGTTCATGCGCTTATACCGTCTTTTATGCTCGGAAAATCCGATATAATTTACAGGCTTTCTGACTGTGGACGGGAAATGCTTGCCGGGCTGCGGATAGATATTCATAAAAGGGAGAATATGCGTGTCCGTGAGGCGCTGCTGTCGGCGATAGAAGCTGCCGGGGGGAGCATTTCAAGGAAGAAGCTTTTATCCGGCCTTGGCGAAACATATGTCCGGATTCTTCCGTATCTTGAACTCACTGGAGCGATCGAATCGGAATTTTCACTGACGAGAATCGGGAAAAAATACGACGATGTGGTACGGCTCGCCGTATCTCCGGCGGAAGCCTTTGAACAGTCGGAACTCAGAATACGCCGCGCTCCGCTTATGAGTGCGGTGCTTCGCGAGCTTTGCTCAGGCGATAAGACTATGTCAGAGCTTCGCGGGCTTACGGGTGCGGGAAAATCTGTTTTTGACCGTCTTGTATCTGCCGGACTTGTTACAATTGATAAAAATGAAATATACCGTATGCCGGCTGAGGGAAAGTCGATGCCTGATTCTCCTCCGGAGGAAAATGTACTTACCGATGAGCAGAATAAGGCATATAATACGCTTTGCGGACTTTACGGTACAGGCGGGGGACGCGCCGCACTGCTGCACGGAGTTACCGGAAGCGGAAAAACGCGCGTGATCAGGGCTATGATCGACCGTGTCACAGCTGACGGCAGACAGGCTATAGTTCTTGTACCGGAAATTTCACTTACCCCGCAGACGGTAGGATATTTCAAAAGCTGCTACGGAAGCCGTGTGGCGGTAATACATTCAATGCTTTCCCATGGGGAGAGGTATGACGCGTGGCGCAGCATAAAGCGCGGCGACGCCGATATCTGTATAGGTACACGCTCTGCGGTCTTTGCGCCGTTTGATAATATCGGACTTATCGTGATCGACGAAGAACAGGAGCATACCTATAAGTCGGATACAAGTCCGAAATACAACGCGCGTGATATTGCGCGTTTCAGATGCAGTGAACACGGCGCGCTGCTTTTGCTTGCTTCGGCTACTCCGTCTGTCGAGAGCTATTACCGCGCCGTATCCGGACGCTATACACTTGTCGAGCTTAAAAAACGCTACAGCGGCGTGACGCTTCCGGATACCGTTATATCAGATGTGACAGAGCTTCATAAATGCGGCACAGGTCTGATAGGCGAAGAGCTTGATTCGGAAATACGCGCTGCACTTTCTGCCGGCAGACAGATAATTCTTTTTATGAACCGCCGCGGATATAATCACTTTATGACATGTCCGGTCTGCCGCGAACCGGTCAGATGCCCGAATTGCAGTGTATCGCTTACCTACCATGCGAATGATTTCGGAGGAGAGCTTCGCTGCCATCTCTGCGGATACAGACAGCATGTTCCTCAGGAATGCCCGTCCTGCGGCGGACAGCACTTTGTCCGTATCGGCTTTGGCATACAGCGCGTTGAAGAGGAGCTTTATGAGCGGTATCCCGGTGTACGTGTTATGCGTATGGATGCAGATACAACATCGTCAAAAGGGGCTTTCTATGAGATGCTCAATGGCTTCAGACGCGGCGATGCCGATATTCTGATAGGCACCCAGATGGTAACTAAGGGGCATGATTTTCCGAATGTTGACGTATCGGGAGTTATTCTTGCTGATACGGCGCTGTATCTCGATGATTACAGAGCTAACGAGCGGACTTTTTCGATGATAACGCAGCTTATAGGCCGCGCCGGCCGCGCCGGCGTTCAGGGGCGTTCGGTTATACAGACCTGTACGCCGGATCATCCGGTAATAAGGCTTGCTGCGGCGCAGGATTACCGCGCGTTTTACGACAGTGAGATAAAGCTTCGCAGAGCGATGCTGTTTCCTCCTTTCTGCCGTATAGCGCTGATAAGCGTGAATGCGGAGGAGGAGCGGTGCGCCGCTGAAACCTGCACAAAACTGTATAAGGAGCTTGAAGCTATGCTCACCGGAGATTTCTCCGATGTCCGTATGATATGCTTCGGTCCTTACGAAGCTTCGATCTACCGTGTCAAGGGACGTTACAGATACCGGATCATGTGCAAAATCAGGTCAGATAAACGTACCCGTCTGCTGCTGAGAACGCTGCTTGAAAGATATTCGGGGCGGGACGGAGACGGATGCACGGTGAATATCGATATTGATCCCGGAAATCTGTGACACTGGCAAGCTGTTTATTTGACGGACAAGCTGATGTTTCTGTATTTGGCAGTAAATTTAATAACAGAAATGTTTGTGAAAACCGTATTGTATATATGATGATTTCCGTAATAATAAGAACCGACCCGCCGGCGCAATCAGGGCTTGCGGGCGGGTATCCCGGAACTTTGTTGTTTCAGGGTAAAATCAATTAAGCGGCACAGCCGCTTTGGCGAAAGGAAGTATGAAAATGGCTATACTTAATATAGTAAAAGAGGGGGATCCCATCCTCCGCAAAACAAGCAAACCTGTTGAAAAGATCACACCGAGAATAGAACGTCTTATAGACGATATGCGTGATACGCTTACCGATGCACAGGGAGCAGGACTCGCTGCGGTGCAGGTAGGTGTTTTGCGCCGTATAGTTCTGGTCGAGCATGATAAGGCTGGACTTTTAGAGCTTATAAATCCGGAGATCATAAAAAGTTCGGAAGAACGTCAGCAGGAGCTTGAGGGTTGTCTTTCCATTCCCGGAAAATGGGGAGTGACCGACCGTCCGAAAACCGTTACGGTACGCGCTATGAACCGCAAGGGCGAGTATTTTACAATACAGGGAACCGATCTTTCCGCGCGCGCGTTCTGCCACGAAATCGATCATCTTGACGGAAAGCTGTTTTCCGACGGAGCTATCCATATGCTTACGCCTGAGGAGATAAAAGAGCTTGAAAGCTGAGAGAAAGGACGTGTGACTGAGTGAAGGTACTTTTTATGGGAACGCCGGATTTTGCGGCGCTCGCGTTTGAACGGCTCTGTGATGAAAAATTCGAGGTTATCGGTGCGGTCACACAGCCTGATAAGCCGAAGGGCAGGGGATACGCACTTCTGCCGCCGCCTGTAAAGACGGCCGCTCTTGCCCGCGGAATTCCGGTGTTTCAGCCTGAGACACTTAAAGGCGGCGCATTTGAAAAAGAGCTTGAAGAGCTTGCGCCTGATGTGATAGTTGTTGCGGCATACGGCGAGCTGCTGCCCGAATATGTACTTAGCTATCCCCGTTTCGGCTGTGTCAATATTCATGCGTCGCTCCTGCCGCGCTGGCGCGGAGCCGCTCCTATACAGCGCTGTATAATGGCAGGCGACCGCGTGAGCGGTGTTACCACAATGCTTATGGATAAGGGGCTTGATACGGGAGATATTCTTGAGACTGCGCAGACAGAGATCACTTCGGAGGATAATTTTGAGACGCTTCACGATAGGCTTGCCGCGCTCGGCGCAGATCTGATCGTTTCGACGCTTCGTAGACTCGGCGGAGAGGGAGAACCCCTTTCGGCAAAGAAACAGCCTGATGAGGGAATGACCTATGCGGCAAAGATCGAGCGCGAAG
>CALGZV010000238.1 GCA_937934385.1 uncultured Clostridia bacterium
ATGTAGGACTTGCTGTTGCCGTATTTATCATAATAAACGGATACGGTCTTATAAAGGAAACTCTTGATCCGATTCTCGGGCGCGCTCCGGAGCCTGAGAGAATAAAAGCGATACAGGATAAGATCATGAGCTATGAGGGTGTACTCGGGACACATGATCTGATAATACATGATTACGGCCCCGGCAGGCAGTTTGCCAGCGTTCATGTGGAAATGCCGGCGGAGATCGATCCGCTTATAAGTCATGACCTTATGGATAATATCGAAAAGGATTTCTGGATGTCGGAGTCGTTGCATATGAGCGTACACTATGATCCTGTTGTAACGACCGATCCGAAAGTATGTGAGTTCCGATCATGGATTACCGAAAATATTTCGCGCATAGATAACCGCCTTTCCGTGCATGATATACGTATGGTAAAGGGCAATACTCACACAAATGTAATATTTGACTGTGTATTGCCGGTTGATTCTAAGATGAGCGATAACGAGCTTAAAGAAAAAGTCAGTGCGGCTGTAAAAGAAAAGTTTCCTGATTACAGGTGTGTTATCTCTATAGATCGCGGATATACTACTGATGATTGAAAAAGAAGCAAAATTGTTGAAAATACTTGCAAAAAATTAAAAAGTGTGCTATACTTAAATAAGTAATAAAAGTTTTTTATGATATTATATAATATGAGGGAGTAATTCCGCATACTATGTGTGACAAAGTCAACATCGTGGTACATTATATGTGCCTGGCTTGTCTGTAGAGAATGAGACTCATATACAGTGCATTGCGCTGTATATGAGTTTATTTTTTTAACATCTGAAAAGGAGAGGAAAAATGAAAGAGTATCTGTCAACGGCTGACGAGGTCATAAAAAATCTCGGAACCTCTGAGCAGGGCCTCGGGGAATCAGAGGCTGAAAAACGTCTCGCAAAACACGGAGCTAATAAGCTCGCCGAAGGTAAAAAGGAATCCTTACTTCATAAGTTTTTAGGGGAATTTGCCGATCCGATGATAATTATACTTATCGTTGCGGCGGTAATATCCGGAATAACATCGGTATATTCTCATGAATCATTTGCAGACGTTATAATTATTATGGCTGTCGTTATAATAAACGCCGTACTCGGCGTTGTTCAGGAGAGTAAGGCAGAGGCGGCTATAGAGGCGCTTCAGCAGATAGCTGCCGCCACTTCAAAGGTAATACGCGGAGGAAAACGAATTACGGTAAAGAGTGAGGAACTTGTTCCGGGTGATATCATACTGCTTGAGGCCGGAGACTCTGTTCCTGCTGATGCCCGGATAATTGAAAGTGCAAGCCTGCGTATAGAGGAGGCGGCGCTTACCGGAGAGTCGGTCCCTGCGAGTAAGACAGATGGCGTATTGAATGCTGACGGAAACGGTGATGTTCCGCTCGGAGACCGTAAAAATATGGCGTATATGGGCTGTACTGTTGTTTACGGACGCGGAACAGCGGTGGTTACCGCTACCGGAATGGCTACCGAAATGGGTAAAATAGCAGATGCGCTTTCAAATGCAAAGGAAGAGCAGACGCCTCTTCAGAAAAAGCTTTCGCAGCTCAGCAAGATACTGAGTGTTCTTGTTGTGGGAATCTGCGCGGTTATATTTGCGGTTGATGTAATAAGAAGTTATCCGAATATCAGCGGAGAGGGCATGCTTGATACCTTTATGGTTGCAGTCAGTCTTGCAGTTGCCGCTATTCCAGAGGGACTTGCGGCTGTTGTGACTATCGTTCTGTCTATCGGCGTAACAAATATGTCAAAGCGTAACGCGATAATAAGAAAACTTACTTCTGTTGAAACTCTCGGATGTACACAGGTAATATGCTCTGATAAGACCGGAACTCTTACCCAAAATAAAATGACGGTTGTTGAACATTTTTCAGATGACGACGGACGGACCGCGGTAGCAATGGCAGTATGTTCCGATGCAAAGCTCGGCGACGGAGGAATGGCGGTCGGAGAACCGACCGAATGTGCGCTTGTAAACGATGCACATGCGCTGGGTCTTACGGATAAGGTAAACGGATATGTTCGTATAGGCGAAGCCCCGTTTGATTCGATGAGAAAGATGATGTCGGTTGTTTGCCGCGGCAGTGACGGTGGGATAGTACAGTTTACAAAGGGCGCGCCTGATGAGATAATTTCGAGATGTTCGCATGCGCTTATCGGCGGAAATATCGTTGTTATGACAGAGGAAATCCGCGCAGATATTCTTGCTGCGAATAAATCGATGGCTGACCGTGCGCTGCGGGTACTGTGTGCGGCGGAGCGCAGGTTTGATTTTCCTCCTGAATCGTTTGATGCAGATGCTCTTGAAAAAGAGCTTTGCTATATCGGACTTTCCGGTATGATAGATCCTGTGCGTGAAGAGGCTAAGGCTGCTGTTGAGGAATGCCGCGGAGCAGGAATGCGCGTTGTAATGATAACCGGAGATAATAAAGATACGGCGGTTGCGATTGCAAGCCAGCTCGGTATACTTGAAAACGGTGCTGAGGCTATAACCGGATCTATGCTGAACGGAATCAGTGATGAGCAGCTTGCTGAGGATATAACAAAATATTCTGTATATGCGCGCGTTCAGCCGGAGCATAAAGTCCGTATCGTCAATGCGTGGAAGTCCCGCGGATATATTACTGCTATGACCGGAGACGGAGTTAATGATGCACCGTCCATAAAGAGTGCGGATATCGGTGTGGGAATGGGAATTACCGGAACAGATGTTACTAAAAATGTTGCGGGCATGGTACTTGCCGACGATAATTTTGCTACAATCGTTTCTGCGGTCGAAGAAGGACGCCGCATTTACGATAATATCCGTAAATCAATACAGTTCCTCCTGTCTTCGAATCTTGCAGAGGTTCTCTCGATATTTTTTGCAACAATGCTCGGATTTACAATACTTAAGCCGGTACATCTTCTCTGGATAAACCTTATAACCGACTGTCTGCCTGCTCTTGCTCTCGGTATGGAGAAGAGCGAAAAGGATATAATGCAGCATGAACCGAGAAAATCTAACGACGGTATTTTTGCCGGAGGTATGGGAATAGATGTTGCATTTCAGGGCATACTCATCACGGTAATCACGCTTGTATCGTATTTTATCGGTCATTTTATGGAATCAGGCCGCTTTGAGGCTGTTAACAGTGCCGACGGAATGACAATGGCATTTTTGACGCTTTCGCTTGTCGAGATATTCCATTCCTTTAATATGCGTTCGCGCCGAGGATCTGTTTTCGGAATGCATAGTCAGAATAAATGGCTTTGGCTGTCTATGGCAGCTTCGCTGATTCTTACGACTGCAGTCATTTATATTCCCCCGCTTCGGTCTGCATTTGGATTTGAATTGATTTCACTTGCCGAATATCTGGTTGCAATTGCTCTTGCAGTTTTGATAATACCGATAATAGAGGTTGTGAAGCTTATTCAGCGAAAGGTATGCAAAGAAAAAAAGGATTGAGACGATCTTAAATTCAGGGTACATAGCGCCCGAAAGCCGCGCTATGTACCTTTTTGAGCTTAGACCGTGCTGCTATATCATTTAAAAATAATATTATTCAAAAAATGTAATTTTTATTTGAAAAAAATACTTTTTTGATGTATAATATTTTTATAATAAGAAATATCTGCGGATAACAATATTACAAAAGAGGGTGGGGTTGTGAAGAAGTACAAAAGTGAAGATCGCCGCAAAATGCATAAAAAATGGTTCCGTGCCAGATATCTTCAGCGGATAACAGTAGCGCTTATAATCTTAGCTCAGATAGCAATATTCTTTTATATTCTTTACAGCGGCAGTAATGCATCGACAGTTATAGCCTATCTTCTCAATGTAATAAGTATAATTGTAGCTGTTATTGTTGCGGTTAAGCATGATAAGGAAGAAAACCGGTTGCTGTGGATGATGGCAATACTTATATTTCCGGTATTCGGAGGTTTGATGTATCTGCTGTTTCACTCACAGACGTCGACAAGAAGATTTAAGAAAATGAGCAACTCTATTGAGGAGGAGACCAGAGCGGTATTCTTTCTTCCTGAAAACAGCAAGGAGGAAGCTGTCAGGAATTATCCGAAGCAGGAGAATGCGATCAGATATCTTCAGGACTATGCTGGTTTTCCCATATATGACCGAAGCAAAGTTAAATATCTCTCGCCGGGTGAGGTAAAGTTTGAGTATATGCTCGATGAACTGAAAAAGGCAGAACGCTATATCTTTATGGAGTATTTTATAATAGAGGAAGGAGTAATGTGGGATACTATCCTTGATATACTCAAGGAAAAAGCGGCGCGCGGAGTAGAGGTAAGACTTATATATGATGACATGGGCTGCTTTCTTACACTTCCGAAGGATTATCCTGAAAAGCTTGAACGTTTCGGAATAAAATGTATCATATTCAATCCGTTCCGGCCGTTTGTTGTATCAGAGCAGAACAACCGCGATCACCGTAAGATAGCCGTTATAGACGGAAAGGTCGCATTTACCGGCGGTATCAATCTTGCCGACGAGTATATAAATGCCTATGAGAAATACGGACACTGGAAAGACGCTTCTGTTATGGTATGCGGAGTTTCTGCATGGAGCTTTACGGTAATGTTTTTGCGTATGTGGAGGCTGTGCAGCGGAATTACAGAGGATTTTGAGCAGTATTATCCGTGGCATACGGAAAAGTGCGATATTATAGGCGACGGGTATGTGCAGCCGTACTGTGACAGTCCGACGGCTCCTGAGAATGTCGGCGAACATGTATATCTTCAGATAATAAATAATGCGAAAAAATATATTTATATAAATACACCGTACCTTGTTATCGGTACTAATATTGTGTCGGCTCTTACGCTGGCGGCAAAGAGCGGTGTCGACGTCCGGATAGTGACGCCTTATAAATGGGATAAGTTTATCGTACATATGACGACAAGGTCGTATTACAGTGAGCTTATCCGTGCAGGAGTCAAGATATACGAGTATTCGAGCGGCTTTATTCATTCAAAAACGTTTGTGTCTGATGATGAGGTGGCGACGGTCGGCACTACAAATCTTGATTTCCGGAGCTTGTATCTGCATTTTGAATGCGGATTGCGTATTGCAGGAGGATCGGCCGTAAATGAAGTAAAAAGCGATTTTCTGAATACACTTGAGAAGTGTAAAAGAATTACGGAAGAGGAATGCAAATGCAATATTATAGTCGGCTTTATCCGCAAAATTCTGCGCGTATTTGCTCCGCTCATGTAAAGTAAATATAATAAAAATACGGTAAGCATATCCTTAAAAAAATATGCCTACCGTATTTTTTATCTGATATTTGTTTGTACTGTAATTTATAATTTAGCTTGTTACTTTAAAACGGTATTGTGTCAGTGAGCGAATCTCGGTGTTTTCATTTTCGGCGGGCTTCGCTTCCGACCAGTCACTCCACTCTGTATATGAGTAACAGGTATAGGTTACAGGACGTGTTGAACTGCGGTATTGTACGGAGGTTTCCACCTCTGATGCAGATGTGGATTCTGCAGGTGTATCTGTCCATTCGCTCCATTCACCGTAAGGATTTGCAGGACGGCTGCGGTATTCGGTGCGCTGTCTGAATTCTATCTTGTCCGTATCCGGCAGAGAATCCGACCAGTTGCTCCAATCGCTCCAGTCGTTGTATTCATATC
>CALGZV010000239.1 GCA_937934385.1 uncultured Clostridia bacterium
ATACGTCACGACAGGCATTACAACGAATACAGCGCGAAAGCTCGTTCTGCCAGAAAGCATAACGCTCATCGGGAGTCATTTTTTCGAGCTTTTCAACTTCATCAAAACGGTCTGAATCAACAACGTCGCCTTCTTCTCCTATAAGCTCATCGTATACAACGTGTTTTTTACTCTTGCAGGCGCCGCAGCGTTCGGAAATTATATCAGCAACAGTTGCAGTAAATTCGCCGTAAGCGGAGGATATGTTGTATGTAAAGCCATCGCGCTTAATACCGGTAATACCTGTAGATGTTATGGATTTTATCTTGTCGATATCTACTTTCCCGTAACAGGGAATTCCGATAATATAAACATTTTCACGAACTATACGGTGTTCGCAAAGAAGCTGATTGAAGCTATATGTATCGCAGGGTTTCAGGAAAACAAGAGTCTTCCCTTCTTTTCTGCTTTCCTTAATCATATACTTCGAAAGATTTGCTGCACAGAAATCGTTATAGACAAATTCGTCAAGTTCTTCTTTAGTATCAAATACCGCCGGTGTAATATCGTATGCAAAATCGCCGGCTTTCCATCCGACAACACGGCTTACAGTGCCGTTTTCAAGCAGCTCAGCCGCTCTTTTTTTCATTGCTTCCTGCATCTCAAATCCTCCAGTCTCTTGTTCTTTCCGAGACGAGTGATCGTTTCAACAAAATCATTCATCGTTGCTGCGAATTTAGCACCCTCAGCAGCAGATACCCATTCGACACGCGTTCTTTCCTTCTCTATTCCAAGGTAATCGAGCATGGAGAACAGCATAGTCATTCTGCGTCTCGCATAATAGTTTCCTGTTGTATAATGGCAGTCGCCGGGATGGCATCCGCAAAGAATAACTCCGTCGGCTCCGCGTCCGAATGCGCGGAGAATAAACATCGGATTAACACGGCACGAACACGGAACACGAATGATTTTTATATCCGCAGGATAATTCAGACGGTTTGTGCCGGCAAGGTCCGCTCCGGCGTATGAACACCAGTTACAGCAAAACGCTACAATTTTCGGTTTAAATACATTGTTTTCTGTTGTTTCGTTTACTTGCATATCGCGTCGACCTCCGCCATAATTTGACTGTTGGAAAATCCGGAAAGATCCATAGCTCCGGAAGGACATGCGACGGTACAAGCGCCGCAGCCCTGGCAAACCGCAGGATTAACAGAAGCCACTCTGCGTATTGCCGTCGTTCTGTCGGGCATTCTGAATTCCTTATCAATATATGTAATCGCGCCGTAAGGACATACCTTTTCACACGAAGAACATCCGTTACACATCATTTCATCAGAATGGGCAACGCACGGATTGCATGTAAGCTTATCCTTACAAAGCAAACCGATAACTTTTGAAGCTGCCGCACTTGCC
>CALGZV010000240.1 GCA_937934385.1 uncultured Clostridia bacterium
TGGTCTGAATGGACAAAACGTCTAAGAGAAATAATCAAACAAGACAGTATTGACAAAATAAGCAAAAAGAGTCAATAAAAAGATGGATCTGTGAAATTTCATACGCAAACGGTTTATTTCACGTATACAGTGTAATTTACAAATCATGTATTAAATTTATTTCATTGAAAAAAACGACGTGTTTTAACACGCCGCTTTTTTCATGGCCTGCCCAACAGGATTCGAACCTGCGACCATCGGAATCGGAATCCGGTAGTCTATCCAGCTGAGCTACGGGCAGATATCAGATCGCATATTATTATACCACAATTTCATTGTGCCACAGGCACAATGAGCGGCAAAGCCGCAGAGCGGTAGCTCAAATTGATGATACAATGTTCTCTCAGGCGTCAAAAGGCATGCATCGCAAGGCTTTTGTTTACGCCGTGAGATTATTATATCATTTATTCCTTTATTTGTAAAGTGTATAATTCAAAAAAATTAGAAAAGATATGCTATGCAGAGGCAGAATCCGTTTTTTACCTATATATTTATTTTTTACAGTGGAAATTTCCAGTCTGTGACGTATCTGACATGTCATTTTCGAAATGAATACACCGGCAAAGTCCGCATGAGTGAGACAGGCATGTAAATTCGTCGTGATCTCCGGCACTGCGGCGCTCCACGATCACATTATCGTCCACGCCGGAGCAGTACCGCTCGGTTATATCCCTGTATTTTTTTGAATGTGTTTTTTGCATTATTTTATATCCTTCCTTTGTTTTATTCCGAATCTGTTTCCGTCACTTTTATTATGTGTTGACGTAACATATAATATGCTTGCACATAAAAGACTGTTTAATAGACAAAAGTGTATTATTTAAGTCTTATTACAATATATTTTCGTGAAAAAAATAAAAAATCGGTAAAATACTATTGGAATTTGAACAAAAATATATTATAATATATCTCAGATAAACTAAAGGTAAACTGATTTTAATGGTAAAATTCCATTGCGTTGAAAGCGTAATAAGCGGCGGAACCGCAGAGCGATTGCTCAAATTTGTATTTTAATGTTTTGAGAAAGATCGGAAATCCTTGACAGTGTCAGTACTTCGTGGAATTATTATGAAAATTATGCATGTGTGCATGCACCGTTATCATAGAAAAGGAATGAATTATGAAAAAAATACTTATTTTGAGTTGTAATACAGGAGAGGGACATAACAGTGCCGCGCATGCTATAGAGGACGCCGCGTCCGCGCGCGGAATAGAAACGATTATAACGGATCCGATCTCTTTCGGAAGCGAGAGGATAAAAACGTGGGTTTCTTCAGGATATAATAATATAATAAAAAGAACGCCGAGGCTTTTCGGCGCTATATATAAGGCAGGAGATCTTATCGACAAAACGCGTCTCAAATCTCCGATATATTTTGCAAATGCTATATATTCGGATCATCTTGTCGATTATATTGTCAGTGAGGG
>CALGZV010000241.1 GCA_937934385.1 uncultured Clostridia bacterium
TCACAGCCGCAACTCCGTCTTCCCCAAAGTATTTCATAATAATAATGTTAAATAAAAATGTAGTGATACCGGTAGACAATTCCGTCAGCATTTCACTGCTTCCGTTCGTGCAGGATTTCAAAAGAACTTTCCAATTTACGTTCGGCTTACAGAACCTGATCTGACTGTACTTCAGAAAATAAAGCAAACCAATTATCATGCTGACTGTAATGGAAAGAAATGTTCCCCACGCAGCTCCAAACGTCCCCATACGAAATACAACTACGAAAATATAGTCGAAAACAACATTCAGAGTAAGACCTGTCAAGGACATTACCATTCCAATCTGTGATCTCCCGTCTGTCCTCACAAGATATTCGAAAAACAGCTTAAATGACATCGGAACGGCTCCTAAAAATCACAAATGCGTACGGAATTACATGTTCCATCAAACGTTCACTGCTTCCTAAGAAGATACAGATCGGTTTCAAAAACAGGATACCGCCGATTGTAAATACAAGGGAAAGTATGAGCAGTACAATCGCGATAAAAGTGAAAATCTCATTTGCCTCCTGCTCCCGTTTTTGCCCCATCTTCTCACCTATGATGGCGGCGGATCCCGTTGCAAACATGACTGCCGTTCCAAAAATAATACAGGTGATCGGAATCACAATATTAATCCCTGCGAGTGCATCCGAGCCGGCATAACGGGATACAAAAAATCCATCTATTGTTGTGTAAAAAGACAAAAAGATCATGGTCAGCACTGACGGGACAAGATATTTTAAAAATTGTGGATAAGACATTTTTTCTTCAAAACATTTCATTTCTATACGCCTCCTACTTGCTAATTTCTTTCTATGAATATACAATAAAGGATATAGTAACTATAGTGTCAAGGCGAGGTTTATATGAAAGATATGTTTTCCATCGGTGAGCTTGCAAGATATCAGAATATCTCAAAGCAGACACTGATTTTCTATGATAAGATCGGACTGTTTCGTCCGGCATATGTGGATCCGGATAATAAATATCGCTATTATAAAGCGAGTCAGATCGACTATCTGGATACAATTTTAATTATGAAAGAAATGGGATTTTCACTTGGAGAGATCCAGGAACATATGAAAACGTATACGATCAATACGTCATTGATCGCATTGAGAAAACAATTGACCGTACTCGATCAGCAAATCAGACATTTACAATTGGTTCGAAATCGTCTTGCTCACAGATGCGAGCAAATGGAAACTGTAAAAGAAGTGCGCGACCGAAACCAGGAGGTTACGATCAAAGAGATAAATCGCAACTACCTTCTCTATGCTGAAGTAGATGCGCCACACTCTTTCAGTGAAATAAGCATCGCTACAAAGAAGTGCTTTTCTCAGGCGCTCAAAGACGCCCTTCCGATATTTTTTCAGACGGGCGTAATTGTTCCATATAAGCACATTTTAGAAGGTCGATATACCGAAGCAAACATTGCTTTTCTGCCAATTGAAAAGACAAAAAATGTGAAAAATATTATGATACTCCCAAAAGGACGTGCCGTAAGTATCTATCATTACGGCACGTATCAGTCTGTGGACTATTCTTATAAAAAACTGTTGGACTATTGCAAAGAACAGAATCTTAACATTATTTCCGACTCATATGAATTTTGCATCAATGATTACATCTCCTCCGGAGATGAACGTGAGTATATTACAGAAATCTTTTTTTACGTGCGATAAGGAATTTCTACATGTTCACCCGATGCAGACAACACACCGCTTCTGCATGCACGGTATGGCAAAAC
>CALGZV010000242.1 GCA_937934385.1 uncultured Clostridia bacterium
TAAAATCCCGCATTTTTTTTATCGGAGTTCCGCTTATAGAGATTTCTCCCGACGTTATCGGAATGCTTCCGCAGATTATATTCAGCATTGATGTTTTTCCGCTGCCGTTGCTGCCTACGATAGAGAGGAATTCTCCGTCTTCGACTGAAAGATTGAACCCGTCGAACAGACACATTTCATTGACTGTTCCCGGATTGTATATTTTTGTTATGTTTTTAAGTTCAAGCATTTTTCTTTCCTCCGCGTCTCTCAAAATTGCCGAGTATAAGAATTATGAGGAACAGTACGGCGGTGATGAGCTTGAGAAGATTTGCAGGAAGCCCTGCGAGTATTGCTGCCTGAATGCATAACTTATATATGATGCTTCCGGCTACAACAGTTGTCGTAGCTTTGACAAAGGATAGTTTTTTGAAAAGTGTGATTCCGATGATAACAGCGGCAAGTCCGAATACCATTTGACCTGTTCCCATGGTGCTTGAGAAAGCCCGCTGATCATGGCATACTATACATCCGCAGAGAGCAACAAGCGCATTTGCGATTGTAAGTCCGAGTATTTTAACGGTTCCGCTGTTTTTCGCGAGAGATGTCACGAGCGTGCTGTTATCTCCGACTGCACGCAAAAGCATTCCGCTTTTTGTTTTAAAATATAGGTCAAGAATAAATTTTATTATCAGGGATATAACAAGCGTAAGAACAAATTTTCGGATAACAAGCGAATCAAACTTACGAAGGATTCCGAGTCCGAAGATCGAATTCATGATATTTGACGTGAATATTGTGCTAGTTCCGCGTTCTACAGCAAGTGTTGATCCTGCAATTTGAAGATTTATGGAAAATAGCGCAGTCATTGTTATAATTCCGGCGAGCAGGTCGCGAACTTTGAAGCGTATATGTATCACTCCGGTAACAAGTCCTGATATAGCTCCAACGGCAATAGATGCAGGAATCGTAAGCCAGGGGTTAGTTCCGGAGGTAAGCATAACGGCTGTAACGGCAGCTCCGAGCGGAAAGCTGCCGTCGACCGTCAGATCTGGGAAATCAAGTATTTTATAAGTGATGTATATTCCATACGCGAGCAGGGAATAGATAAGTCCCTGTATCAGCGTGTTCATTATCAGATCGAGCATTTCGGATTTTGTTTTCCTTTCTGTGCCGACAGCTGTGTTGCCTGCTTTAATTGTCGATACTTTGAATTAGTTGGAAGCTCCGGATTCAATAGCTGTTTCAAGTATATCTGTTGGAACAGTAATTCCGAGTTCTGTGCATACTGCGGAATTAATATAGATAGAAAATTCTGTTACGGTTTCATAGGGAATATCGGAAGCTTTTGCTTCTCCGCGGAGCATTTTTGCCGCCATACGTCCGGTTTGTATTCCGAGTTTAACGTAGTCGATTCCTGCCGACGCTGCACAGCCTTTGGTTACCTGCTCGATCTCGCTTCCGTAAACAGGTATACCTGCTGCATTGGTTTTTTCGAGTACTGACGCAAGTACGCTTACGACATTGTTATCCGTAAGATTTGAGAAGCAGTCAACATTGTGGCTTATAAGTGTATC
>CALGZV010000243.1 GCA_937934385.1 uncultured Clostridia bacterium
GGAGAATAAGGCGTGCAAGGGAGCGCCTGAGCGGACTTGAGTCAAGGCGCTGTCTTTCCGGTCCGGAATTTATTACAGAAGACCGCAGAATGAAGCTTATGCTGTATGAGAACCGGCTCGATTCGGCTGTAAAGAACGAGATAGGCGACCGCCGTGAGGAATTTGTGAGACTTACCGCATCGCTTCGCGCTCTCGATCCTATGGCGGTCATATCGAGAGGGGATTCGGCTGTATTTTCATCTGACGGAAGCGTTATTAAAAGCGTTGCACAGCTTGAAAAAGGAGATTCCTTCACATTTAAAACGACCGACGGCGAGGTTGACGGGATCGTTACCGATATGCGAAGATCGGAGTAACGAAGTTTATATTGCCGATTTGCTGCTCTGCCGGATTTGCCGGGTTACTGAGATCAATTCCGGTGCTTCGGAGCAGCAAGATTTATATTGCCGATTTACTGCTCTTCCTGATTTATCGTGTTCACGGAAATCAGTTTACCTGTGTTCCGCAATGAAAAATAATTTTGTGAAGTGAAAAAATTAATATGGTTTTACTGATAGCAGGCGCGTCGCACACCGGAAAGACGGCTTTGGCGCAAAGGCTTCTTAAGAAATACGGATATCCTTATCTTTCGATAGACCATTTGAAAATGGGACTTATAAGAAGCGGAAATACGGTGCTTACACCTGAGAGCGATGATAAATTATTAACCGGTTATCTGTGGCCGATAGTCAGAGAGATTATAAAAACCGCAATAGAAAACAGTCAGAATCTTATTGTTGAGGGATGTTATATCCCGTTTGACTGGACAAAAAGCTTTGATAGAGATTATCTTCAGCATATCAGATATATCTGTCTGGTTATGAGTGAATCATATATAAAAGAACATTATGATGATATAAAAAAGTATGCAGGCGTTATCGAGAAGCGGTTTGACGATTCGTATTGTACAGTTGAAGGTCTGATACATGATAATGCCGAGGCATTGGAAATGTGTAAATTATACGGTGCAGATTATTATCTCATTGACGGCGGTTATCCTGCTGATATTGATTTTTTTGAACATGATAGCGAATAATTTCGGGATCAGAACACCGGAAATGCGGCAGCCGGAGTGAGAATAAAGTTTTACATATAGAGCAATGCGTAATTTTCTGCACTGACAGATTATAAAATCTGATGCTGAAGGGAGGCTTTACAGTTGAGGTTTGAAACAGAGCGGTTGATTCTGCGTCCGTGGATAGAGTCGGATGCCGAAAGTCTTTATGAATATGCCCCCGAGCCTGCCGTAAGCGGTCCTACCGGCTTTCCGGCTCATAAGTCTGCGGAGGAAAGCAGGGAAGTTATAAAAAATATTCTTTCAGCCGACGGAAATTATGCCGTCTGCGTGAAGCCCGAAGACAGGGCTGTCGGATGCGTAAGTCTTATGATCGGTGAAAAAAGCAATATTAAATGTGCCGGAAATGAGGCTGAGATAGGGTATTGGATCGGCGTTCCGTTCTGGGGAAAAGGATTTATACCTGAGGCGGTTCGCAGGATCATGCGTTACGGTTTTGAGGAGCTGGGGCTCGAAAAACTGTGGTGCGGATATTTTGAGGGAAACGAAAAATCAAGACGTGTGCAGGAAAAGTGCGGATTTGTCTATCATCACACAAACAGGGATCTGTTTTGGGAAAAGACCGGAGAGACAAAAACGGAGCATATCACGTGTATTACATATAATGAGTGGCGGGAGCAAAACAGGAGCTGAATTTGCAGTGCCGGTAAAAATAATTTACGGTGTGCTTACCGACGGAAAGGAAAGATCATGGCAGATAAGAAGATATCGTCCGATAAAAAAGAAAAGCAAAGCGAGAATATGAGCTTCGAGGAGGCTATGGCAAGACTTGAGGAGATCGTCCGTTCTCTCGAGGGCGGAACGGCGCAGCTTGACAGCTCTCTTGCCATGT
>CALGZV010000244.1 GCA_937934385.1 uncultured Clostridia bacterium
CCGCGGATATAAAGCATACCTTTTTCATTAATATCAGCTGCTGTGCCGTTTTCTTTTACTATCATTGTATCTACGGATCTCAAAGGAATACCGACGCAGTCAGGATATGTTTTAAACAGTATCGGCGGCAGATAGCTGACTCTCGGACAAGCTTCAGTGAGACCGTAAACATGATAGATCTTTGCCTGCGGAAAGGTCTCTGCAATACGATGTCCTACCTCTCTGCTCATACATTCTCCGCTGATAGCTATATGTCTGAGTGACCGCTCTGAATCATTTCTCATAAATCGGCTTATCAGACCGAGGAGTGTAGGCGTACCGCAGAAAACGGTAATACCGTATTTTCTGATTATTTCAGGTATTTTAGGGGGATTAAAAGGTTCCGAGTAAAAACGGATTTTTGTTCCCCTAACAAGCGCCGTAAGAAATTCACCTGTAAGTACAGCACAGTGATAGAGCGGTCTTGAAATAAGGATAATATCCCGTTCCTCTATTGTAAAATATTCTGCAATATCCGAAACGTTAGTCAGAATATTATCTTCAGTCAACATAACACCTTTCGGATTTCCTGTTGTACCTGAGGTATACATTATCAGTGCCGGATGTATATGAGGCTCTGAATATTGCGGATCAAAAAATTTTGCAACGGAAAGTTTTCCTGTATCATCTGTGATCAAGGCGTCGGGACTTACTTTATTGAGAATTTTATTGTAATGGATTTGACCGTATCGTTTTGACAGCGGAACTGCCGTAATTCCTGCTGCAAAGCAAGCAAGAATGGCTTTTGCCGTCATAAGCTCGGACTGACATAGGATAGCACAGCAGCTGATTTCAGATAATGTCTTTGCGAATGTCTCTGTTTCTTTGACAAGCTCCCCAAAGCTTATTTCATAGCTGTTTTCGCATACCGTTTGGCATGAATGTTCAAGGAGCTTTTTTCGTAAATAATCCCACAATCTCATGTTTTCACCGCTTCTTCCGTTTTTTCAATAAATCTTATGAGCAGTTTTTCTTCCGACTGTTTAATGGCAATCAGACGATCCCTCATCATGAAAAGAATTGAAAATCTTGGCTTTATAAGGTGAGAGGCGTACATCATTCTCAGAGTATCTGTTTCTTTTACAATATCGGAGTACTGTGAACTGATTTCGCGGTTCATATGCAGCTTGTCTTCTACAGCGAGAATCCGTTCTAACATGACCTTTTTATGTTCCCAAAGCATCCGAAAAACTCTTTGGTCAGTTCGTTTGTAAGGAATGCTCTGATCTGCAAGCTTGTTTACATACATAGCGATGTAGTCATGTACTGCCATTCCATATGCCGCTCCGTCACTGTATACCGGATATTTATCCAAAGATGAACTTATATACTCCTTCAGGCAAGTACAAATTTCAGAAGGATTTATTTCAACAATATCCGGCTTTACCTTCATCCCGCATATACTTCCGTAATATCCTTCAGCAAAGCTGGCTTTTCGTCCTGCTTCAAGACATCCTTGCGGAGTCTGAAACGGTTTGTAGATCCATGAACTGTCGTATGCATAAACTGTATAAGTTCTGTTATTTTGATTATATCCGCATATCATACCGTCATGTATAAAATGGTTTTCGTGATACCAGCTTTTTCCTTTAACGTAATAATCGTCGATTCCGTCAAATGCGACATAGTATCCGTTATCCAAAAAGCGGCGTATAATCCGATGTACATCAGATCCGAGATACTGCATTTTTAACCAAATTTTTTCAATATAAGGATTCTCATCTGCAGCGGATTCATTGACCGAGATAAACGGAGATGTGCAGCCATACACGATTCGTCTTGAACATCTTAAGTTCATAACCCGGTTTAAATACCAGTTTTTTATACTCGGATTTTCTGTCAGCATTGCACAGCCGTTTCCCTGATAATGATAGGTACTGTAAAGTGGCTCTGAGAGCGGAAGTTCAACATGTTTATTCATTATTATCACCGATATATTTTTCTGCGAGTTTTACAACATCTGCTGCTGTTATAAGATCAAACGGATTCATGTCTGATTCATTAAGCTGAATGTTTAATGTGTCCTCTAATTCGACAAGCAGCGTTACCATTGCAAGGCTGTCAAGAAGAAGATCCTCTTGCAATCTGTCATTGTCATTCACCTCTTCTGTGCAACTGAGTTTTTTTAAAATAGCGTGTACATTTTCTTTTAAATTCATTTTCATATCACCCTTTCAACTGTTTGTTTTATATATGAATAACATTTATCTTCTGGTTCTTCGGTAGAAATCAATACGCCGCCGTTTGCCTTGCAGATTTTAATGTATTCATCTCTGAGCTTATATTGCAGCTCCATATCAATGTACCGTTCTTTCTCAGCCGGCCGGCTTCGGACACGCTTTACTGCCGTTTCGACCGGTACGTCAAAGAAGAAAGCAATATCCGGTCTCACAACAGATTCTGCAATTTCATAGATCCATCGGTCCTCTTTAAAGCCTCTGGCTCTGAGATTAGCCAGACAGGAATAAAAATATCGGTCGCTGATTACAATTGTACCGTTTTGCATTGCAGGTTCAAGCACTTTATTGGAGTGCTGAATACGGTCGCTTGCAGCAAGCAGCGACAGGCTTCGGTAATCATAGGCGTTGTGATCAGGGCAGTCCATATAAGTGCGGAAGATATCGGAATTGCGGACAGAATCGGTAGGCTGTTTTGTCAAAAGTAAATCTTTGTTTTGATTTTCAAGATCTGACGCAAGGCGGCGTAACATAGTTGTTTTTCCGCAGCCGTCAAGCCCGCAGAATGTGATCAGCAGACCTTTTGTTTCATTAGCCCGCATATTCAGTTTTTTCATGTTCCGTTGACCTCCTTCAAATCGGATGTGCGGTCCTTCATAAAGAAACGTTCAGCTATATCTTTGGTGTTGTAAAGATAAACTTTTTTCTCTGGCGGAGCTACAACACGGTGAAGAAAATTCAAATCATCACGCAGTACATCTGATGCCGCTTTTACAGCGTAATCGCTTTTCATATCAAACAATTCTGCAGTTTGAAGAATGGCAAACGCACAAACTCTGTCAAGGCCGAATGATTTCGCTCGCTCAAACGCATCATATATATTTTTTTCACACATTTCACCGAGCAGCATATAGATGTCGGCATACTTGTACAGAGTCATATCACGCTTCATTTTTATCCACGGCAGTGTAGTTGCTTCTTTATGCAGATGACAGCAGAGATGGATAAAGAAATCACTTCTGTTCAGGGCAGACATATTTCCGATTACGATATTGTTACTGAGCATGTTATTCAAAATATTTGTATCTCCGTTTTTGTAGTCAAGTGAAAAATTAATGTCTACCTCAAGATAATCCATATACGGAAGACCGGTTTCAAAGATATACGGGACTGTTTCACCTCTGAGCATTTTTGACTCGATAATTTCTTTTCTGCTTGCCGGTATAAATTCGTTGTTTCGGATATAACCCTGACGAAAGCCCGCCTTTGCCAAAGTTTCTCCGATAAGGGTGACATCCTGAGGACGGACTAACAAATCGATATCATTTGAAGTCCGGTATCCTTCAGGATATGCTTTGCATAAGACAGCTCCTTTGAGCATTGCATATTTGTCTTTATTCTCTTTCAGTACATCGGACAGAAAATTCACACATTGAAAAAAAGCTTTATTTTTCCGGACGTTTTGTTCGTGTGCTGATTTCAGCGAATTGCGGAATTCTCTGTTTATCATGTTAAGGCATTCGTTTTTTTTCAGTACTCCGTAAGCTATTGCCTGCATTCTGTTGAAAAATAAATATCCAAGTACCTCCGGGGAGGCAAATGCCAACAGCTCTTTGTCAAACTTGTCCGACAGAAAGCTGCAAAGTTGTTTGATTAAATGCTTTTCTTCGTTTCTCATATTTTCAATACTCCTTTTTTAATGTTGGTTTAGTATAGGAGGAAATGATAAAATGAAGTATCTCCTTTTCATCATTGTTGAGAATACATGGTGCTTGCTTGTCTGCAAGATCGGATATTTTATGAAGTACCTTCAACTCTTCATCTGCCATATACATCTTGTCCATTGAAAAGCTTTCTTCTACATATACACCTCCGCCGTATCTTCCCGGTTGCGTATAGATAGGTTCTTTCAGACTCAGAATTTCAATATCTCTTCTGACAGTCCGCTCGGAAACGCCAAGCTCATATGCCAGATTATGTATTGTTTCACTTCTGCGCCGGCACAGTATTTTCATAACTTCGGCTCTTCGCTCGGCTGTTCCTTGCATTCTCTCACCTCCGTATTTGATATATTAAACGTTAAACCGGACATCTATTGTCCGGTTTAGAAACAATTTTACTGTTAAAAATAAAAAAACAGACCCGGCAATCCAAATTGAGTATCTGACTCAATTTAGGTTGCCAGGTCCATCTTGATTTTTTAACAAGTCCGACATTTCTCTTCGGCAGAAATATTAAATTATTTTATTGTCAGGTGTACGGCTGCTTATGCTACTGTCTTTTGTGTGTTTCGCAATATGTACCTGATATCCGCACTCATGAAAGGTGATTTTTAAATATTCCTTGCATTTCGGACAGCCGACCTCAATATATGAGTCAGGCGTGCCTTTAAAAAGTGTTCTTCCGCAGATCGGACAGCTCGATATAAATGTTTGTTTTTCCGTCATTGATTACCCCTGCTTTCTTTTGTTTATATTTCGCTTATATATAAAAATACAGCAAATTTTTTAGTTTCTATTGACAGAAGTTTTTTTCTTTGGTATAATTTAATCGGAAGTTATTTGCAGATTAAGTATACAACATTTTAAGAAGTTTGTCAATGCTTAATCGGAAGTTTTGCGAAAAAATATGAGGTACTATTTATGACTTTCGGTGAAAAGTTGAAAAATGCCCGTTTAACACTGAATCTTTCCCAGAGTGAGCTTGCAGAAAAAACGGGAATATCTGAACGGTCTCTCTACACCTATGAGCAAATCGGTACAATGCCGCGAAGCGGTAATATACAGAAAATAGCTGAGGCGCTGAATGTTTCAGTCGGATATTTGCTTGATGAAGAAGAAACCGATACAAAAAAAGATATTGATAAGGAGCTGTTTCTTGCCAATGTAAAAAACAAATACGGATATAAAGGGGTAAGGGAAGCCGCAGATGTTTTAAGCCGCGCAGGAGCTTTGTTTGCAGGGGGAGAGCTTGACGACAAGGCCAAAGATATTTTTTTCAGGTCACTTATGGAAGTATATCTTGAATCTAAAGAAGA
The DNA here is from genome assembly GCA_937934385.1 of uncultured Clostridia bacterium. Taxonomy (GTDB): domain Bacteria; phylum Bacillota; class Clostridia; order Oscillospirales; family CAG-272; genus UMGS911. The sequence goes on from CALGZV010000244.1 coordinate 5,254, forward strand.
GGCGCGTACAAAATTTGCTCCTAAACGTGCCCGTAAAAAGAAAAACAAAGAGTAAAGATTTTAATTTGTTCAATTATCATACGCTATTCTGAATCTATATTTTATTAAAGGTGCTTATATTGACTATATATACTGATACTATTTCTGAAAAAACCGATGCACTGATCCGAAAGTATGATACCAGGGATCCTTTTGAACTTTGTGAAGATCTGAATATAAGAGTTCGTTACAAGGATTTAGGAATTGCAATAAAGGCTTATTATTTCTATCATTCGAGAATTAAAAATATTGTATTAAATTCTCGTGTAGGAGATATTGTGCAAAAAATCTTATGCGCTCATGAATTAGGACATGCTTTGCTTCACGGAGAGCTTGCCGCTATGCGCGGATTTCAGGAACTGGAAATGTTTGATATAACTTCACGTACTGAATACGAAGCAAATTTATTCGCGGCTGAACTTTTAATAGATGACAGTAAACTTTTTGAACTGTTAAATGATAATGGAAAGTCTTTTTTCGACGTTGCAAAAGTACTGTATGTTCCTGTTGAACTTCTGGATTTTAAGTTCCGCATACTGAAAAATAAGGGTTACCGTCTGGAAGCGCCTTACATAGCGGAATCTGATTTTATGAAAAGAGATATTCCCGGTTGTTTTGATTAAAATTTTGGGGGGTTATTACATGTTTAAAATTTATTCAGAGATTTCAGAATTTCAATGTATTTATGATTAAAATATACATATTAATTACGGATGTATACTAATGAAGTAATCTTTTGTATCCGGCTAAATTATAATATAGAAAAAGCAGATACATGCCATTTTTCATGTATCTGCTTTGCTATTATAATTTGATTAATTTAACAGTTAACTTATTTTTACTGCGGTATTGATACTGTTTCACCGCTTACAACCTGATGGATAAGCTCTTTTGCCGTATTTACAGTCGACTGGTCAGGTATCATGACATATACATTCATAGTTGAGATAGAATATGTTATACGGCTGTCTCCGTATCCGTTTACACTGTAGTTTACAATGTTCCAGTCTCCGCCGGAATTTAGCTGGTCGCGTACGAGCGACGTGATCAGGTCGTACGGAACGGAAGTTTCAAAGCTTCCGGACATTGCACCGAGAAGTGAGGAATATCTTGTAAGAATATCAGGCGACATTGCTTTGTTTACAACCGATTTTATAACCGCCATCTGATTTTTTCCGCGTTGACGGTCACCGTCCCCAAACGAATATCTTTCGCGTGCGAAAAAGAGTGCCGCTTCTCCGTCTAAGTGGTTGATTCCTTTATTATAGTGATATGATTTTCCGACTGCTTTCGGAGCAAGGGAAGAATTAAAGTCGTAATCAGAATAGACGTCTATGCCGCCGAGACTGTCTATAATTTTTTCAAAACCGCTGAAATTAACCCTGAAGTAATAATCTATTTCAGTATCGTAGAGCATTCCGAGTGTGTCCATGCATACATCTACACCGAAGTTTCCGGCATGAGTAAGCTTATCGCACACTCCGTGTGAAATCGAGAGGGGAACATAATAATCGCGAGGAGTGGAAAGAAGCAGGACCTGTTTTGTGTTGGTATTGATCACAGCTATAATATTGACATCGCTGCGGCTTCTTTGCGGTATTTTATCAGCGCGTGTGTCTACACCGCTGATATATACGGTAAAGACACCGTCTCCATAAACCTCTTCTGCAGTTTTACCGGGCTCCTGTTTGTTACTGTTTTTAATTTCTATCTGAGTTATTTCGCGTATTTTTGATTCGATATCTTCATATCCCTCAATTTCTTTGACCGTGTTGATAAATTCAGTATTGAATATTATCGCGTTTATATTGTGAGCTAAAAGGTCATCAATGATTTCTGTAAAACCGGAATAATCTGCGGTCTTTACTTCTGTGTCCAGCGTTTTATTAATATCTGATACTGCGGAATCGGCATTTTCACGGTCGATAAAAGAGAGCATACCAAAGGTATAGTCTTTCATTTCGCTGAGCGCCTGAGCAGGATCGTCGGCCGCAACGTATATACCGATCTGTGATGTTCCGGCATTGACGTTTGTAATATTTTTCAGAAGTCCGTATGTTTTTGAAAGATAGTATGTTCCTGCTATCATAATGACAGTCAGAAGAACATTTATGACTAAACCTATCCAATACCGTGTTTTTTTTCTCGGACTGAGCAGAAATGCAGAAGTAACTATCCATATAATCAGCATTATGATTATTGCCGGAAATAATATTTTAGTCGGAAGAATGTTTATCATAAATATATGGATGTCCAAAACGATCATTGCTATGAACATCAGTGCGGACAGTACAAGACCGATTCTGTGAAGTATACGCCTCTTTTTTTTGCGTTTAAGCGCTGTATTGAAATTACCGGATTCGTTGTCCCTTAAAGGGTAATTATTGTTATAATTCATAAAAATCTCCATTCACCCGCTGTGTAATGTACACCTCTGTGTTTTAGGTAACAAAAACAAAGCCATAAATCTTTGCGACAAATCAGAATTGCAGCAAGATACAAAACATAAATTCAAGTTCCATTCAAACGGGATAAAAAACGAAAAAACAATACGTAATTTATTTACTGAGTATCTGGTCTGCTTTATCAAGTGCCGATGCAATAACTGCGTCCATGTCATAATACTTATATTCACCGAGCCGGCCGCCGAAGATTATTCCTTTTTGTGAATCGGCAAGCTTTTTGTATTCTGCATAAAGCTTACTGTTTTTCTCATCATTTACGGGATAATACGGCTCGTCTCCCGGTTTCCATTCCGAGCTGTATTCGCGGCTTATTACCGTTTTGGGCTGAGTTCCGAATTCAAACCATTTATGCTCTATAATGCGTGTCCACGGTGTTTCACGGTCGGTATAGTTTACTGCCGCATTACCCTGAAAGTTCGGTTTATCGAGTACCTCTGTTTCGAATCTTACCGAGCGGTATTCAAGTGCGCCGAGACTATAGCCGAAATATGCGTCGATTGCTCCCGTGTATATTACCGTATCTGCACATTTGTCAAGTTCTGCCTTGTTTTTGAGATAATCCACGCCCAGTTCTACGGGGATACCTTCAAGAAGATTTTCTGCAAGCTTTGTATATCCTCCTATCGGAATTCCCTGATAAAGAGCATTGAAGTAGTTATTATCAAATGTCAGGCGGACAGGCAGGCGTTTAATAATAAACGCAGGCAGCTGATTGCAGGGGCGTCCCCATTGTTTTTCGGTATATCCTTTTATAAGCTTTTCATATATATCTGTTCCGACTAAGCTGATAGCCTGCTGTTCAAGGTTTTCAGGTTCGGTGATTCCTGCTTCGCGTCGCTGCTGTTCAATTTTTTCGGCTGCTTCCTCCGGTGTTGTTACTCCCCACATCTTATTAAATGTATACATATTAAAGGGAAGGGAGTAAAGCTCGCCGTGATAGTTAGCTACGGGCGAGTTGGTAAAGCGGTTAAACTCGGCAAACTGTGTAATATATTCCCAAACCTTTTTATTGTTGGTGTGAAAGATATGCGCTCCGTATTTATGTACGTTGATTCCTTCGATCTCTTCGGTATAGATATTTCCGGCAATATTCGGACGTTTGTCAATTACAAGAACGGATTTTCCGGTTGCTTTTGCACGCTGGGCGAACACTGCACCGTACAGACCGGATCCTATTATCAGATAGTCGTATTTATTCATGATATTATTCCTTTCTTTAGCTGTTTCCTTTGTAAGTATTTAAAAAATATATGCCGGATAATCTTGTTTTAAAAGTATATCCGGCATATGGCTTGTTATATATCAGAAGCTGCTGTCGTATTGTTTTTTTCCAAATTTTGCGGCAAGAAATGATTTGATTTTTCTGGACCAGTCAATCTTTTCAGTAGAAAGAACGGCTGTCTCTGTATATGGGTATTTGTTTTTATCAAGCCATACGTCCAGCAGCAGTTCACTTACTCTTCCGAAAAGCCGCGCCTGAAAGGCATCGTACTGTGTTACATCTATGCGCTTTTCAAGCTCTTCAAGTATGGGAAACAACCAACTGCAGTATGCATCTGCCTTGTCTGACTTCATAATAAACATATTAAACATGTGAGCGCTGCGTCGCTTCATAACACGTTCAAAAGAGATAAGGTAGTCCGGATAATTTTCGGAAATTATCTCTCTTGTAATATCGAGATGCTCTGCGTAATGCGTGTGTGCATAGTGGCTGTACAGTGTTTCTATGTAGTACTTTCTCTTTTTCGGGAGAATGATATCGCTCTTTTTTATGAGTGATTCAAGCTCGTCCGAAGTCAAAATACATGAAAACGGAGCATTTTTTTTCTTTTGAGACGAAGTTTCGCATGTAAAATGACGGCGATAATGGACGAGTCCTTTGTACTCTGCTTCGGTGTTTTTCCAAAGCCAGTAGAGTCCGGTAAGCTCACAGTAATACGGATTTTTTGCCGAAATATTTTCGCCGGTGTTGTCTCCGGTAAATCCTATCTCTTTTTTTCCCTCGCAGCCTACGTGAAGCGGCAGATAAATGTCGTCTTCCGGCATGCGGTAAGGTTTATGTGCGGCTATTGCTATAATTGCTTTTTTCATTTTTATGCCTTATGTCTGCTGCACATGAGGCAGCTTCCTTTTTATTAATTGCCTGCCTTTAGGCGTTACAGTAATCGCGAGATTCTGAATAAAACGCTTTGTGTCGAAGATAAAAGTCTTATTTTTATATATAATTATTAATGTAAAGAACTATATGGGCCAATTACCGTCCCTGTCCGGTAAACATTACAGAGAAAGTTTTGAATATAAGCTTAAGGTCTACTAAAGCAGAACGGTTTTCTATGTATTTCAGGTCAAGCGCAACCCACTCGTCGAACGGCATATCATTTCGGTTCGGCGTTGTCTGCCAATAGCAGGTGAGTCCCGGAGTTACGGAAAGACGCTGCTTTTGATAATCGGTATAATTATCTACTTCGCGGGGGATCGGCGGTCTGGGACCTACGAAACTCATGTCGCCTTTCAGAATATTTATAAGCTGAGGCAGTTCGTCGATGCTCGTTTTTCTTATAAAACGCCCTATTCGGGTTATGCGGGGATCGTCCTTCATTTTGAAAGCATTCCCGTCGGCTTCGTTGTACTCGAGAAGATCATCGAGCATTTCCTCCGCCCCTACCACCATAGAACGGAATTTGTAGAATTTAAATTTCTTTCCGTTTTTTCCTATACGTGTCTGTACAAAAATCGGAGAACCGTGCGGATCGTCGCAGAATATCAAAAATGACAGAATAAGCGACGGTATAAATAAAATTATAATAGATACTGTAGAAAGGCAGATGTCAAAAATTCTTTTAAATGCAAGATATATCTTTTTGGATTCGTTTTTGCCGGCGAATGTGTCGTTACTGTTCTCAATATGACCTATAATAGTTTTTGTCTCAACAATTGATTCTGTTGCTTTTTTAGTAAGTAAATTATCCATTTTAACCTTCCTTATTCGCATTTCTCGTATTTTAAATACGGTAAAGTGCTTGACGGATACAGGCGTAACTGCGAATTAAAACCTAATGATACGGAATTAAGCTCAGCCGCGGTGTTTTCATATGTCTTTGTTTCTTAATGCGGAATCGGGTATGTTCCGTAATCGGCATACATGGTTATATGTTGTTATTTTTTATCATAAATTTGTATAAATATTTGTGTTTTTTTACACAAAATTAGTTTTGTAACAGCATTATAACACATTCCGTCGTCTTTTGTCAATGGTTTTAATGCTTTTGACATAGCCAAAACGCGAACAAAATTTTAGAAGTTAAATATAAAAAAAGATATTGAGTATATATATGTAAAAATACTTTAACAGTTAATCGGATAATTAAAATAAAATCAGAAAAAACTATTGCAAAAACAAATAAAGTGTGATATAATACCCATATATTGCGTTTTTGTGTTCGATCGGACGCACGCAGTTATAATGAAAATTGAATGTGAGGTGTAAGGACGTGAAGAAAGGTATCCATCCGGATTATAAGGACGCAGTTATCAGATGTGCATGCGGCGCCGAGGTAAAAACCAAGAGTACAAGCGGAGATATGCATGTTGATATTTGTTCCAAGTGCCATCCGTTTTTCACGGGTAAGCAGAAGTTCGTCGATGCCGGCGGTCGTGTAGACAAATTCAAGAAGCGTCTTGAAGCAGCCGGTAAATAAACGGAAACAATTTGCTATCGCAGTTGTTTGTTGATTTAGGCGGAATTTTGCTTTCACCGTAAATGATAAAAGACATACTGCATCAGAATTGCAAACAGATGAGCGGATTTCGTACAGACACAGTTCGTGCGTTTTTCCGCTCTTTGTTTTGCTCTTTTTCTGTATGGATGCTTATATTCTGTATTGGTACCAGATCAGTTGTTGAGAGGGAGATTTGTGTTATGAGTGATATTTCTGCGGCAGATATTTTCCGCAGCGGCGAAGAAGGTATATCGGCGGTTCTTGTTGCGATTGACGACGGAAGCGGAAAAACCGATATTCTGCTTGACGAGCTGCAATGTCTTTTGGATACGTCGGGAGGACATGCGTACGCAAGGCTTGTGCAGCCGAGGGAACGTCCGGACGCCGGAACATATATAGGAAGCGGAAAAATAAATGAACTTAAAGAGCTGTGCGAAAACGCACAGATTCCTCTTGTTGTTTTTGATGCGGAGCTTTCTCCTGCACAGATAAAAAATATTGAGGACGGACTTGGAGGAGAGGTTACCGTAATCGACCGCAGCATGCTTATCCTTGATATATTTGCGCTTCATGCCGCTTCCGATGAGGGCAAGCTTCAGGTCGAGCTTGCTCAGCTTCAGTATACCGCTCCGCGTCTTGTCGGGAAAGGACTTTCAATGTCGAGACAGGGCGGAGGAAATATAGCTGCAAGAGGTCCGGGAGAAACAAAGCTTGAAACCGACCGCAGAAGAATACGGCGCCGTGTCAATGCGCTTAAGGAACAGCTTGACGAGCTTGAAAAGGAACGTGAGATAAGGCGCTGTCAGCGTAAGCGTTCGGGAATATTCAGTATAGCGATCGCAGGGTATACAAACGCAGGAAAGTCGACTTTGCTTAACTATCTTACGGGCGCCGGAATACTTGCGCAGGATAAGCTTTTTGCAACGCTCGATCCGACAACGCGCAAGTATACGCTTCCGGACGGAACGGATATTCTTCTTACGGATACGGTAGGTTTTATCCGCAGACTTCCTCATCATCTGGTAAAGGCTTTTCATTCGACGCTTGAGGAAATTACACTTGCCGACGCTGTACTTGCTGTTGCTGATATTTCCGATCCGGAATGTGCCGATCAGCTTCGCGTCACGCAGGAGCTGCTTCATGATCTTGGTGCAGACGGTAAACCGATAATATATGTTTTCAATAAATCGGATCTTGTTTTACAGAATGAAAATGATACCTTGCAGCCTGCAATTCGGAATGAAAATGATAATACCGTATATATATCTGCAGAGACCGGTAAAGGGATAGATGATCTGATAAATATGATTTCGGCACTTGCTGCCTCCGGAAAGACACGGCAGATATTTGAGATACCGAATTCCGAGCTGGGTGCGCTTTCTGCGCTGTACAGAACGTCAACCGTCGAGAACGTTGAATATACAGAAGCGGGAGCTGTTGTAACGGCTGTGGTTGACGCTAAGACCAAAGGTCAGTATTCGGCATATCTGCGGAAGTGAGGGATATAAAGTTGAGCGAAAAAAAAGATACGGTAGCACCAACCGTAAATTATAATCCCGAGTATATCACTCTCGGCGGAGAGGGATATGCTGAGTATACCGAAAAAAAATCGGTGTTTATCGCGCATGCTGCCCCTGTAAAAAGTTCGGCGGAAGCGTGTGAATATATAAAGAATAAGAAATCGAGATACAGCGATGCAAGGCATACTGTGTATGCGTATCTTATCTCTGCGGAAAATGCGACGCGTTATTCTGATGACGGGGAACCGCAGGGAACTGCAGGTATTCCCGTGCTTGAAATCATCCGAAAGGGCGGGTTTACAGATGCCGTAATTACCGTAACCAGATATTTCGGCGGAATACTTCTCGGAGCAGCCGGACTTTTGCGGGCATATACTACGGCGGCATCTGACGCGGTTTCAGATGCCGGAATTGTGAAGTATTCAAAGTTTACCGAATTTACTGCCGTATGCAGCTACTCGGATCACCAGAAGTTGATTCCTGAACTTCAGAAACTTGAGATAAGGGTTGACGGATCGGCTTTCGGAGGAGCCGTGGAGCTTTCTCTTGCCGTAAAAAGCGATACGTACAACCGTGCGGAAGAGCGTATTACCGATATAACATCCGGACGGGTTATTCTTACGGTTACCGGGGAAAGATTCGATTATTGATATGCACTTATCAGAGCTGTCAGTTCTTTTTTACATAGGCAAGCGAAAAATGTATTATATGGACGAATCTGCGCGGACAACCTAATGAACTGCTCTGTGCAGATTGTTTTTCAGCCGGAAATGCGATAAGCTTTGCCTGATGATGAACGGCAGGTTTGATATTTTTCAGATTTTATCGTAATATATAAAGAATTTTGTTTTCGCGGTGGATTTTTGTCCCCATTTGCTGTTTTTTATTGCAGAAAGGACGTATTCCAAAAAAATTTACTTTTTTTCCGAATATAAGAGAAGAAATAAAAAAGTATTTTTCAACTATTTTGCGTATATTATAAATATATCGTAATAAAATGGGAAAAGCCGGAGGTTTTTATATATGAGTTTTGTGTCGGTTTTGCGCGAGCGTGAGCATGAGTATCTGTCGCCGTGCGCCTGCCTGTCTGAAAACTGCGGAGGCAGATCGCATCCGATAAGCGAATGCGATCTGAGAGGAGAATTTCAGCGTGACCGCGACAGGATAGTTCACTCTAAGGCGTTCCGCAGACTGATGGGTAAAACACAGGTTTTTCTTGCTCCGGAGCCTGATCATTTCAGAACACGTCTTACACATACGATGGAAGTCACTCAGATAGCAAGAACGATCGCAAGGGCGCTGTGTCTTAATGAGGATCTGTGCGAAGCGATAAGCCTAGGACACGACCTCGGTCATACGCCGTTCGGTCATGCCGGCGAACGTGTCCTGCAGAAATGTTATGATAAGAATTTTGCACATTACCGCCAGAGCATACGCGTTGTTGAGGTGCTTGAACCGCTTGATCTTTCGGAAGCTGTGCTTGACGGTATTGTTAACCATACAAACGGCGTTGCAAGGACGCTTGAGGGACGTATAGTCAGAATCGCAGACCGTATTGCTTACATAAACCATGACATAGATGACGCGTGCCGTGCGGGAATACTCAATATCGGGGATATTCCGGAGCATCTGAGCGATATTCTTGGCGATACGCACGGAAAACGTATCGACAGCATGGTGCGGAGTGTTATCCGGGCGAGCGGAGAGGCTATTGCCGACGCTGAGAAAAACGGCGGCAGCGGGGATATTGTTCTGGAACCTTCTGTAAGCAGCGCCATGGAGGAGCTTCACGAATTTCTGTTTGAAAACGTCTACCGGAATCCTGTTGCCAAGGGAGAGGAAGGCCGTGCGTCGGCTATGCTTGAACAGCTTTACGTATATTTTACCGAACATCCCGATGAGCTTCCGTCCGAATTTGAGGTGATAAAAAAGACCGAATCGGCAGAGCGCGCTGTGTGTGACTACATATCAGGTATGACCGACAGATATGCGATAAATACTTTCAGAGAGCTGTTTATTCCCGAGGCATGGAAATTTGATAAGTTTGACGGATAAGCTGTCCTGGTGAATGACCGCATACTCAGACATTGTACTGCTGCGGTAAAAAACTGAACGGAGGGATGACTGATGTACGACAGTGCCGTGATTGAAGAGATAAAATACCGTAACGATCTGAGCGATGTTATATCGTCGTATGTCGCGCTTAAACGGACAGGCTCAGGACTTACCGGACTGTGTCCGTTTCACAGCGAGAAAACACCGTCTTTTCATGTTGTTCCGGAAAAGGGATTTTTTCATTGTTTCGGCTGCGGAGCCGGAGGGGACGTTATAACTTTTATAATGCGGATAGAAAACCTTGAATATCCGCAGGCTGTTGAATTTCTTGCGGCGCGTGCCGGAATAACTCTGCCGGAAAACGGAAAATCTGAAAACGGAGGAGTCGGAAGGGCGCGGATAAAGCAGATGAACCGCGATGCTGCAAGATTTTTTCACGATCAGCTGAAATTATCGCCTGTTGCGCTTTCGTATCTCCGGAAACGCGGCCTTTCAGGTGCTGCAATAAAACATTTCGGAATAGGATATTCGCCCGAAAAGCCCTGGCTCCTGCATGATCATATGAGGTCGCTCGGATATACGGACGAGGAACTTGTCGCAGGATTTCTATGCGGAATCAGCCGAAAGACGGGAAAAACGTACGACTATTTTCGCGGAAGGATAATGTTCCCCGTAATAGATATTGCCGGAGACATAATAGCATTCGGAGGGCGTGTAACAGACGGTTCTCTTCCCAAATATCTGAACACTTCCGATACTCCGGCATTTCAGAAGCGGCGCAATCTTTTCGCACTGAATTACGCTAAGAATCACTGCGGGGAGGGTTTTATACTCTGTGAAGGATATATGGACGTTATATCGCTTCATGCTGCAGGATTTACTCAGGCGGTGGCGACGCTCGGAACGGCTATTACTCCGGAGCAGGCTCGTATTATGCGCAAGTATACCGATAAGGTGATAATTTCATATGACAGTGATTCTGCGGGGCAGTCCGCGGCAAAGAAGGCATTTTCGCTGCTCGGGGAAGCCGGGATAGATTGCCGTATTCTTCAGATGAAGG
>CALGZV010000245.1 GCA_937934385.1 uncultured Clostridia bacterium
AACACAGATACCAAACGTGATCTGAAAGACGAAATAACAAGAAAGGGCGACTCCACAGTCGAACAGATAAGGCAGCTCGGTGAATCGATTGCAGCATCGCAAAGCCGCGGTCAAAGCAATACCGCAGGACAGATCGAGAAGCTTGAGGGAGAGTTTAATAAAATACGCGAAGAGATCACAGGTAAGCTGATCGAAATCCTCAGATCGAATTCCGAAGGCATGGAAAAAATGCAGCGTGAAAACAAAGAAAGCCTCGAAAAGATCAATGAAACTGTAAATGAAAAGCTTCAGAAAACGCTCAACGACAGAATATCTCAGTCTTTCGAGACGGTACGCAAGCAATTGTCCGACGTATACGAGGGACTCGGTGAAATGAAAAATGTTGCGTCGGGTGTTACCGATCTTAAAAACGTACTTTCAAATGTAAAAACACGCGGTATTATGGGAGAGATACAGCTCGGAAATATACTTTCGGAGATCCTCATACCTGAACAGTACGAAGAGCAGATATGTGTAGCACCCAGACGTACAGAACGTGTAGACTTTGCCGTAAAGCTGCCGGGAGCGGAAGACGGAGAATATATCTATCTGCCTATCGACTCAAAATTTCCCGGGGATACATATTCCAATCTGATCGACGCTTACAATTCCGGAAGTCCCGAAGCATTAAAAGAAAAGAGAAAGTTGCTTGAAAAAGAGATCATAGGCTGCGCAAAAAGTATTCATGACAAATATATCGTTCCTCCGTACACGACCGGTTTTGCAATTATGTTTCTACCCTTTGAGGGACTGTACGCCGAAGTCGTAAATATGGGACTGGTAGAACAATTGCAGCGCAAATATTCCATAAATATTGCCGGACCGTCAACAATGGCGGCAATGCTCAACAGCCTGCAAATGGGCTTCAGAACACTTGCCATACAGAAAAAAAGCGGCGATGTATGGAAGATCCTTGAAGCTGCAAAAACAGAATTCGGAAAATTTGAAACAGGCCTTAACGAGATACGCAAAAATTTACAGCAAGCAGATACAAAGCTTGATAATCTCATAGGCACACGCACACGTGCGATAAACAGAAAACTGTCAGATGTATCGGTACTTACATCAGACAGCGACGCCGTAATCTTCTTGAAATAATTGAATAATATAAGAAGAACCCGATCCGCCGGTGCAATCAAAGATTGCGGGCGGACACACCTGAACCTTGTTGTTTTACAATAAATAAAAATCAGTACAGCCGACTTTTTGGAGCTGTACTGATTTTTTAATATAATAAATTCTGTTTACGTGTTATGCTTTACAATACACATAGCGGGCTTGTCTGTGCCACCGACGTTCTTAATCCAACCGGAATTATACAGTTCACGCACAATATAAGTAAAACAGTCAAAACCGGATATAAACGCGGCTGTATATTCAGCCAGATTTTTTATATGCTCCGGAGCATGCTCGGCTGCTGTTTTAGCTGATATCTCACGAATACTGCCCATTACTTCGGAAAATATCTTTACACCGTCCCTGAGAATCATTTTAAGCTCACGGTATTCACTTTCGGAATACACAGGAATATTCAGGTTTCCGTTTTCCGTAATATATCCCTCCAAGGAAAGCCTCTGTCTTATATCGTCAGAAAAATCGTCATGACCGTTCGCTAGTGTGGACAAGGACTCGACTGTATCCCCCTGAAAGAACTGTCCGTTCAATATCTGAATAAAATTATATGCTATGACAGAACAGCTTCCGTCAGATGAAAAGCAATTATCGTATATTCCGCGAATACCTCTCTCAAATTCATCACCCTCCGCCGAACAGCGTCCCCAGACTATTCCACGGCCTCCGCCGCCATTTACAACACTGTAAGCTCCGTCCGCAGGCGGTTCTCCGTATTTATCCGTAAAAATCTTTTCCTGTTCCTCCATTGCAAAATGACAGCAGAGCATAACGATCTGCCATCGCATAAGATTTTCACTTAAAAACATATGGCCGAACCGATCGGCAAAAGAGGAAAATACAGATTTTTCAAATTCACATGCTGCATTTTCGGCAATATCTTTTGTCCGGTATTCCCTTTCACGGGCATATTCAAGAGTAAATACAGGAATATTAGTGAGATACTTCCCGTTTTTATTCGCAAGATATTTTCTTGCTTCAAGCAACCTGATCTCATCTTCAAAATATGTCACGGCAACGCCGAGTTCAACACTCAGCTCTTCGAGCGTAACAGGAGAATAATACGCAGCGACAAGTATGTTGCCGCGAAGCTTTCTCTCCTCAAATCCCCTGTATTCATAGTCATCTCCGCCGCATGTTCCGAAAAAGTCGATCTCGAACTTTACCGGATTATAGCTCTTTTCTCCGAATAATCTGTCCATACTCATACCCTTTCTCAAAATCTTTCTGGCACGGAAAAGATAATATTTTACCATTTCCATGCTGATGTTCAGCCTTTCTGCAATTTGTCTGCATGTGAGATTTTCCATATAGTACAGAACGGTGCATTTGCGATACTGTTCGGAAAGAAGTGACAACTCACGTTTTAGCAGGGAGAGTTCTTCGTTCAAAACAACCCGATCTT
>CALGZV010000246.1 GCA_937934385.1 uncultured Clostridia bacterium
CTCGGACTGGATGTCAAAGTGCTCGATGAGAACCGCAACGAAGTAGAACTCATGGAGACCAGTGAGTACGGTAATACCGATTTGAATTCTATCATTTCCGGCGATAAGGATTTTGCATTTGAAGACAGCGAGTCCTTTGCAAAGATGGGATTCTCCCAGAAGCAGTTTGATACAGAGAACGAGGAACTGGTAGACGTAGAAGATGAGGAAGAGGATGAAGACGATTCTGAGTTTTTTGATGAGTCATCAGACGACGTTCTTGACGAAGAATAGATAGAAGGGAGTGTCATAAATGCCAGAGACAATGAATAAAGAGGCAACAGGCCAGTCTATCTCTTTCGATGCCATTAAGATCGGTTTGGCATCACCGGAGAAGATTCATGAGTGGTCCAGAGGCGAGGTTAAGAAGCCTGAGACGATCAACTACAGAACATTAAAGCCTGAGAAGGATGGTCTGTTCTGTGAAAAGATTTTCGGACCGAGCAAGGACTGGGAATGCCACTGTGGTAAATACAAGAAGATCCGCTACAAAGGTGTGGTATGTGACCGATGCGGCGTTGAGATTACAAAAGCAAGCGTTCGTAGAGAGCGTATGGGACATATCGAGCTTGCAGCTCCGGTTTCCCATATCTGGTACTTTAAGGGAATTCCGTCCCGCATGGGACTGATTCTTGACCTCTCACCGAGAACTCTTGAGAAGGTATTATATTTTGCATCATACATTGTACTGGATGCCGGTAACACGGCATTACAGTATAAGCAGGTGCTTTCCGAGAGCGAATATCAGGAAGCCAGAGAGCAGTACGGCAATGCGTTCCGTGTCGGAATGGGTGCCGAGGCAATCCAGGAACTGTTACACGCGATCGATCTTGAGAAGGATTCCGCAGAGCTTCAGGCAGAGCTTGCAGACGCAACCGGTCAGAAGCGCGCGCGCATCATCAAGAGACTGGAAGTTGTAGAAGCATTCCGCGAGTCCGGCAACAAGCCGGAGTGGATGATCCTCACGGTCATCCCGGTCATTCCGCCAGATCTGCGCCCGATGGTACAGCTGGATGGCGGACGTTTTGCAACATCCGACTTAAATGATCTGTACAGAAGAATCATCAACCGTAACAACCGTCTGAGAAGACTCTTAGAGCTTGGCGCACCGGATATCATCGTCCGCAACGAGAAGCGTATGCTTCAGGAGGCTGTAGATGCCCTGATCGATAACGGCCGCCGCGGACGTCCTGTTACAGGACCGGGTAACAGAGCACTCAAGTCTCTGTCTGACATGTTAAAAGGTAAGTCCGGACGTTTCCGTCAGAACCTGCTTGGTAAGCGTGTTGACTATTCCGGACGTTCCGTTATCGTCGTCGGACCGGAACTCAAGATATATCAGTGCGGTCTGCCTAAAGAGATGGCGCTTGAACTGTTCAAGCCTTTTGTAATGAAGCGTCTTGTAGAGACACAGAAGGCGTCCAATATTAAAGACGCAAAGAAGAAAGTCGAAAAGGTTGCTCCCGAAGTTTGGGACGCACTCGAAAACGTTATTAAAGAACACCCTGTTCTCCTTAACCGTGCGCCTACGCTTCACAGACTTTCCATTCAGGCTTTTGAACCTATCCTTGTTGAAGGCCGCGCTATAAAGCTTCATCCGCTTGTTTGTACAGCGTTTAACGCGGACTTCGACGGCGACCAGATGCCTGTCCATGTTCCGCTGTCCTCCGAAGCGCAGGCAGAGGCAAGATTCCTCATGCTTTCGGCAGGAAACCTTCTGAAACCGGCTGACGGACGCGCTGTTACAGTACCGTCTCAGGATATGGTCCTCGGATGCTATTACCTTACAATGGATAAGCCGGGCGAAATAGGCGAAGGTCATGTTTACCGTGATTTCGATGAAGCTGTAATGGCATATGAAAACGGACTTCTCGGTCTGCATGCGCCTATAAAAATCAGAGTAAGCAAGGAGATCGATGGTACTGTTCATACAGGAATTATCGATGCAACTCTCGGCCGTCTGATATTCAACCGCTCGCTTCCTCAGGATCTCGGTTATGTTGACCGCAGCGATCCCTCCAAGCTTCTTGATCTCGAGATCACCTTCAAATGCGGAAAGAAGCAGCTCGGACAGCTTATCGACCGCTGCATCAGAACACATGGCATACCCGAGACTGCACGCGTACTTGATGAGATCAAGTCAATGGGATATAAATATTCCACCAAAGCCGCTATGTCGATCTCTATCGCTGATATAACCATACCAAAAAAGAAATACGATCTCGTAAAACAGGCTGAGGCTGACGTCGATACAATTACACACAGCTTCAATCGCGGTGAGCTTACCGACGAGGAGCGTTATAACAACGTTATCGCTATATGGGAGCAGGCTACAAAAGACGTTGTTGCCGCTCTTCAGGACAGCTTTGACGACTATAACCCGATCAAAATGATGAGTGATTCGGGAGCCCGCGGTAATATTACACAGATGCGTCAGCTTGCCGGAATGCGCGGACTGATGTTCGCGACTAACGGACGTACTATGGAGATTCCGATCAAGTCTAACTTCCGTGAAGGTCTTAATATTCTCGAGTACTTTATCGCTGCGCGCGGCGCACGTAAGAGTCTTTCGGATACAGCGCTTAAGACGGCTGACTCCGGTTACCTTACAAGACGTCTCGTTGACGTTTCTCAGGATGTAATTATACGTACAGGCGACTGCGGCACACATGAGGGTATTTGGGTAAGCGCGATAATGGACGGCAACGATGTTATCGAATCTCTTGCAGAACGTCTTGCCGGAAGATATACTGTCGATGATGTCGTTGATCCTGCCACGGGTGAGATCATTGCTCCTGCTAACACAATGCTCGGGGACGCGCAGATCAAAAAGATCACCGACGCGGGTATTGAAAGAGTACAGATCAGAACCATACTCAAGTGCCGCGCCAAACACGGTGTGTGCGCCCACTGCTACGGAGCAGATATGGCTTCCGGAAAACCTGTCAGCGTAGGAGAATCTGTCGGTATTATAGCTGCACAGTCTATCGGAGAACCCGGCACGCAGCTTACGATGAGAACCTTCCATACAGGAGGTGTTGCAGGCTCCAACATCACACAAGGTCTTCCCCGTGTCGAAGAACTTTTCGAAGCGCGCACTCCGAAAAAGGCTGCCGTTATTGCAAAATGCAGCGGTATATTCTCTGTTCCGGAGGAAAAACGCCGCAAGATCGCACGTATAACACCTACAGAAACCGATCCTGTTCCGCTTGACGAAAAGGATAAGGAGCATGTAATTCCGTACGGACTAAAGCTCCGCTTCAATGACGGAGACTATGTCCGCAAGGGCGATCAGCTCACGGAAGGCCAGCTTTCTCCCGCTGACATCACAACAGTTCTCGGACTTGATGCGGTATACGACTATATTATCCGCGAGGTACAGATGGTTTACCGTATGCAGAGCGTTGAAGTTAATGACAAACATATTGAGGTCATCGCACGTCAGATGACCAGAAAAGTGCGTGTTGACGACAGCGGAGATACATCGCTTCTCAATGCAAGCATGGTAGATGTTACCGAGTTCGAGAGCGAAAACGAAGCTATCCAGCAACGTATTGACGCCGGCGAGACTGGACTGCGCAAAGCCACTATGACGCCCGTCCTTCTCGGAATCACAAAGGCTTCGCTTCA
>CALGZV010000247.1 GCA_937934385.1 uncultured Clostridia bacterium
GTCAAACATCTGACGGAAAGCAAGACGACCGATACGGCCGAAACCGTTAATGGCAACTTTAACTGACATTTTATATTCCTCCAAAATTTAATATATATATATCTTTATATATAAGTTATTTTACCTCTTTTTTATCCGTTTTACAAGCATTATTTGAAATATTTTTTATTTTTGTTACAATTTACCTAAGAGCGGGTTAAAATCATTTGTTTTTTACGTTCTCTGTCGAAAAAATTTTATTTCACAAAAAATTTTCCATATATTTACGCATTTGCGTATACGCACGAGCGAATATATTATATAATAACAGATAATAGATTAAGCTCTGATAAACCGCTTCGCAGCATTTAATTTCGGTCAATAAGTGTTCTCTCAGATGTCCGGAAGTCTGCATTACAAAACTTCATTTAATAACGCGGGGAGATTATTAAGAATTTTAAAAGGAGGATATACATTGAACGTAAAACAGGCAACTGCCGCCACATTTGTGCGGTTATGTGCGGAAAGAAAGATCGCTGTAAATGAGCTTGCAATGATATCAGGTGTAACACCTTCGACAGCATACAGTATGCTTGATGACCGGCGAAAAAATATATCTTTGTCAACAGTTAAAAAATTCTGCGACGGATTGAATATAAGTCTCGGAGATTTCTTTTCATCAGAGGAATTTGAAAAACTCTATCATAAAATAGAATGACATAAAACCCATATCATAAAACAGTCTGCTATAAAAACTGATAAAATTACGAAATTAAACCATCCTGATCTGCATGACTGCTGTTTATTTGCAATTATATTAGTAAAATCCTTTAAAATATACTGCTGTATACAGACATGTGCTTATAATGAAAATCATTCTGCACACAAACAAAAATAATGTAACTTTGTAAGCTTTTTTCAGGAAAGGAATGAATAAAATGAAACTCGATATGACTGTAACTCCGATTGCAGTAACATCCGATGAAGGACGTATAATTTACAGAAATGCATCCGCTAAAAAGCTATTACCGGAATTACGTAAAGGAACTCTGATAATGCGGTATTTTGATGTCAGTGAAGAATCTGACGCACTATACATCATGGAATCGCTCTGCACAAATTGCAAAATAATAAAATTCTGCAATCCGGATTCTCCCTGCCGCACAGCAGTCGCCGGAGTTTTCTCAGACGGAGTCAAACGTTTTATCGCTTTTATATTTCCGGCCCTGCTTCAAAGAAAAACAAAAGATATTTTTCTTGAAAATGCCGAAGCGGCATCTCTGCTGTGCGCAGACAGGCTGATCAGCTTCATCGCCGGGCAAGGCGAACTTAAAGACATACATATTCCTGCCGGCGCATGGAATTTTACACGCAGAAATACAACTGTATACGGAATTGCCGACGGAATCGGAAACATCACAGAAAATGCACCGGCTGATGTATCAAAGCTGCTCGGAAATATACGCATTCTTTTCACAGATTATTTTTCAAAGTTCGGTTTCCATCTGTCTATAAATGTAATATGCCCAAACGCATACATAATTCCTTCCCGAGACATTGCCTCTGCATTATCAGCGCTTCTTCATATTTCGATACTCGCGTTCAAATCATCTGTCGGCGGGTGCCGCATTACAGTTGAATGTACTGACGGAAGAATAAATATAAGAACGCGATTTGAAGCAGAGAATATCGGACGCGTAAAAAGCAGTACGAATAATCTAACTGCTCTTGCCGCAGCTCTTGATTATGATGATATTCCGGGAATGATACTGGCAGATACTATTTTGCAGGATTCCGGCATTACCCTCTCCTGCAAACCGGAAGGAAGGTCCAAAAAAGAAGCCGGCAACCTTAATATTGCGCTAAACATACCCGTTGCAAAGGCATACGAAACCGTGCTTCATTCGCCTGCTGCAGAAGGAAAAATCATGTCCGATTTTATCAACGCATTTGCGGAAATGCTTTACTGCATATGCGGCGATTCAGGCAATTTATAAATCAGTACATACACTATTGTACTTCTGATTTGAAAAACAGACTTATAATAAAAAGTGCTGCATGATCCGCCTGCTGTTTATATTACTTATACTATAAAAGACTGCAATAACGTGTGATTTACTGTTTCATGCTTCGCACTCAAAAATTGCGGACGGATTCCCCCGGAACCTTGGTGTTTCA
>CALGZV010000248.1 GCA_937934385.1 uncultured Clostridia bacterium
TTTATAAGCTCTTCGGGTATCTCCTTCGCAAAGCGTGAGAGTTGGTTGTGAGCTGTACGTCCGTATATGAGACGTTCGCGGACGTGCGACATGTAGATTCGGTCCTTGGCACGCGTAAGAGCTACATATGCAAGTCTGCGTTCCTCTTCAAGCTCTTCCTCGGATACCGCCGACTGCATGCCCGGAAAGAGTCCTTCTTCAAATCCGGGAAGAAATACGACAGGGAATTCGAGTCCTTTGGCGCTGTGTATAGTCATAAGCGATACTGCGTCTGCTGATGAATCGTAATTGTCGATATCGGCTACAAGAGCGATCTCTTCAAGGAATGCGGTGAGCGTAGGTACGGTTCCGTCGTTCTGCGCCGCTATGCGGTCTTCATAATCAACCGCGGTGGATACAAGCTCCTGAATATTTTCGAGACGGTCGATCTCGCTTTCACCCATCATGAGTATCATATTGCGGTATCCCGAACGGTCTATGGTGTTTTCGACAAGCACGGACAGACGTTCCGTTTTGGCTATTTCGCGCAGTGTGTCTATAATTGAAACGAAATCGCGGAGCTTTGGAGCCGTTTTTGCAAGTATGGTGTATTTATCGGCATTTCGCATTATTTCATACATGCTGCAGCCTTCTTCTCCGGCAAGCTTTTCGACGGTTGCAACTGTAGTCTCACCGATTTTTCGTTTCGGCTCGTTGATTATCCGTTTAAGACGCAGGCTGTCGGCGGGATTGTTTATTACGCAGAGATATGCAAGAATATCCTTGACTTCCTTGCGTTCGAAAAAGCGCATGCCGCCGAGAATGCGATAGGGAATACCGCTGCGCGCGAATACGTTTTCGAGGCTGTTTGACTGAGCGTTTACGCGGTAAAGGATTGCGAAATCACTGAATCTGCGCTTTTCGCGGAGCGAAAGTTCTGCAATCCGGTTAATTATGTATCTTGCTTCTTCATTCTGATTTTCAAGGCGTTTAAGCGTGATCTTTTCGCCGCTCTCGCGGTCGGTACGAAGTGTTTTACCCATTCTTCCGATGTTGTTGGAGATAAGTGCGTTTG
>CALGZV010000249.1 GCA_937934385.1 uncultured Clostridia bacterium
CTGTTGTTGTACCGTCGCCGGCAGCATCATTTGTCTTTGTAGCAACCTCCTTGATAAGCTGAGCGCCCATGTTCTCCATAGCATCTTCAAGCTCGATCTCTTTAGCGATAGTAACACCGTCGTTAATGATCATCGGAGCGCCGTACTTCTTTTCGAGAACAACGTTTCTGCCTTTCGGTCCGAGTGTGATTTTTACTGTATCGGCAAGCTTGTCAACACCGCGGAGCAGTGCGTTTCTTGCGTCCATACCATACATAAGTTCTTTTGCCATATCTCAGTTCCTCCTATTAAAATCAATTTGCAAAATTATTCAACAACTGCGAGAATATCGCTCTGACGAACGATCATATACTCTGTTCCGTCACATTTAACTTCTGTTCCGGAATATTTGCTTGTAATAACCTTCTGTCCGACTTCAACGGTCATGACGATCTCCTTACCGTCAACAACTCCGCCGGGTCCTACGGCTATGATCTCAGCAACCTGCGGTTTCTCTTTTGCGCTTCCTGCAAGAATAATTCCGCTCTTTGTAGTTTCTTCAGCTTCTACCATCTTGATTACAACACGGTCAGCTAACGGTTTAAGTTTCATAATTTTACCTCCTGAATATCTTATATAATTTTTATCGTTTCAAACATGTTTAGCACTCAAAAGAGACGAGTGCTAACTGTTGTTTTATATTATACTCGCATATTATATTAAAATCAAGGCTTTTTTTGCTTTGTTTACATTTATTTAACAGATTAATAGCAATGTTACCTTTCAAATGCCGAAAAATATCAAAATAAGTAAATCAGCACATAAAATCATGCCATGCAATTCATTTCCCGCACTGAACACAATAAAATAAAGGCTGCTGTACAGCAGCCTTTATCTTATTTATCATACATATATACAGCGAGACATCGTTGAAATATTACCGCGATTCATGATATGCTTTGTGAATCCGGTCCACAGCACTGAGAAGCTCACGGATGTATGCTTTCTGCTCTTTTGCAGCCTCGTCATAATCTGAAAATACAGCAACCGCATACGGATGTTCATCATATATAACTCCGATATCATGATATGCACCGTTATCCCATCCGTACTTATGTATAACATTGCGCTCCCCTGCGACCGACATAATAAGATCATGGTTATCGCTTCCGAGCATAGCGTTCTTCATTAACCCGGAATAAGCATAGCCACCCTCAACAAAACCGTATATCTCTTTCATAACTGCACATCCGTCCGAAGCTGACATATTACTCATCGTGTCATACATAGATTTCCACCTGTTTTCATTTACAAGTCCGCGGAGAAGTTCGTAACCGTATTCATTTATAAGAATATGAAATGCGACATTATCACTGTTCGAAAGCATATACGTAAAAAGATCGGAATATGTATACTCCTTACCCTCGCCAAGCCCGGCGATAACTCCGGTACCGCTCATATAATATTTGTCTTTCGTATATGTTATCTTTTTTGAAAAATCATATACCGTTTCGATCTCAGAGATATCTTCACCGGAAGCTTCCATTTCTGCAAGCTTTTCTTTTTCGTCAGATGCAGCGCGAAAAACCGAAAGTGCAAATGGGGCTTTTATAACGCTTGCCGAATCAAAGACAAGATCTCCGTTAAAAGAAAATGTATATCCGGTCTCAAGGTCCAGATAACACAGCGCAAGCTTTGGCAGACGCTGTTTCTTTTCGGTAACGGTATGTGTCTCACCGTTTTCTGTCTCTTCTGTCTGTTCCTCATATTCAATAAGAACGGGAGATGCTATTTTATCTGCAAGCGCTGAAAAAAGCTCCGCAAGTTTCTTCTCATCTCCGGCATAATCAGACCTGAGCGCAGAAATTATTCCCTCAAGCTCCAGTATATACGCCTCCTTGTCAGAAAGTCTACTGTTCAGCTCCCTGCGTTCGCTCTCGCAGCCGTCATGTGCTTTAAGCTCCTCAGAAATCCGATCGCGCTCCGACTCGGCAGCCTCCAGCATCCGAATAAGTTCCTCTTTTTCAGGATCAGCAACAGAGGTATCCTTTTCAGGATATTCGTTCACAGATCCGGAAGTATCGACACCTGCAGCAGATAAATCCTTGCGTGTAAGCATCACCGAAAGAGAAGCAACAACAGCTGCAAGCAATACCACAGAAACAGAAAATGCAATCACTGTACGGATAAATGTTCGTCTGTCAACTGTCTGTTTTTTTCTCATTTTAACGTCATTTCCTATCAAAATATTATTTACTCAAATTGTTATAATATATTATTTCATCCGCCATATGATATCCAAGACTTTTGCGGGCAATCTTTTTTATGTAATCATCACTGAAATCATATCTAAGCAATTCTTCAAGCTCTTCAAGTTCTTCGGTACGCTCAAGTACCTGTTGTTCAAGTTCCTCCTCTTCAACGCAAAGACCGTTATAAATAAACTGCTGCTCTACAATAGAAGCTACACAAAAACAGATAAAGGTAACTATTGCCGCCTTAACAAAAATATTAAGTCTTTTTTCCGGTACTATATATTTGTTCATCTCCGGTCACTTCCTTTGCTCTTCCCTTATTTTAAATTCTGTCAGTATGTTTTTATCACACCGAATGCAAAAATACAATTATTTTTTAAGATACATACTGTATTAAGTATATCCGGCAATAATTTAATATTTTTCCCTGGTAATTTGGTTATTCAAATCCGACCGCGAAGTGCATCTGCAAGTCCAAATCCGGTACGTGCATCATCAAGAATACGAAGACGCATCAGCTCGGCCCTATGTATACGGCAGCGTTCGGACAAACGTCCGTAAATAAAGCGCCATATACAACGGATTATACGTATAACAGGAAAAACAGTTATCTTCATAATAAAATATGACACTGTTCTCACAAAAAGTATAATATACGGAGCGAATACCGATATGAGCCTTCCGATTGTATTATAGTAGATTGCAAATCCGCCTGCCGCACCAAGAAGTATAAACCATCTCGGATGACCGGAATCAAGGTGAAACACAGTAACACTGATAACTGCTGCACATATTACAGAGAATATTATATCTTCTACAAAAATGGCAATAAATCTTATTTTTTCACCGCGCACATCAGAACGTGAATCAGTATCCTGCCCGATCTTTTTCTTTTTAAGCCTGCAAGACGGCTCAGCCGCTATCCTCATTATGCGAAAAATATCATATACCGCACCGAGTACAGCGCCGACTACGGCACTGTATAGCGAAAGCGATGCAAGAGCCGACTGCGAGACATGGATCATATCCATATTCAGCGCCTTTTAAACAGACCGAACAGACCGCCTCGTTCCTGAGGTTCCGTATCGTCCGTATACACAAGTCCGTTGACCGTACCTTCGATAGCAATACATCCGGTCCGCAAAATACGATCGCCGTTTTTCTCAGCATCATCGTAATAAAGAGACATATGTCTGTCACCGCTCTCCGCTGCAGCATCTGCCTTAGCAGATGCATTTTGCGGAGAATTAAAGCTGACTATCCTGAGATTTTCCCCGTCTACCGAGAGAGTTCCCATCGCTGTAAGCATAACAATGCTCACATCATCAAAAGAGAGTACATCTTCCACCCCGGTAATCTGAAGCGCACTGCGCCCCTTCATAGTAACTTCATGCGGCAAACGTTTCTCCGACGCCTTTCCTTTTTCAGTCATAATTCCGCCATACCTTTCCCTCCTGCCGGAAATTCGTGACATAATTTATGCCACAACCGGGCAAGCCAATCTGCTTTGTACGTAAATTAACAACCGTACTTTCCGGCAAACAATAAAAATTCTTTCAAAATTATAATATGTTTATGACTAAAAAGGTATTCCAAAAAAGTAACCGATTCAGAAATTAATCAGGAAATAACCTCATACATT
>CALGZV010000250.1 GCA_937934385.1 uncultured Clostridia bacterium
ACTCTACCGTGATAACGCCGAGCCTGAGAAGGTAACGCTTCCGCATTACGGCGGACCTGTCGGAAATAATGAAATGCTCTATGATACCCAGTTCTCGCTCACTCCTGAGCAGACTGCGGGAGATAAGGCGATATACGTGTGCGTCGGCGGCGCCGATTATCTCGCGAGGGTGTACGTCAACGGCGTGTGCGTCGGCGAGCATGAGGGATTTTTCTCACCGTTCGAATTTGATATCTCAGACTACGTGAACCGCGGCGCAAATACCCTGCGCATACAGCTCATGAACGACTATGTATTCATGGGAAATAAGGGAATGGACGGCGTCTCGCGCGAGGGCGAGAAGCTCTACGCGGCGACGGGACTCGGCTGGGACGAGCCTGAGTTCGGCTGGCACCACTGCCAGCCGGGAACGGGACTTTATAAGGACGTAGCTATCGAAGTCCGCGAGCGTATCCACGTCAGCGATCTTTGGGCGCGCCCCCTCTGCGACGAGGAGGCGGCTGAGCTTTGGATAGAGGTGCAGAACGCCGACTACAGCGCGCTGCCCGTAATGATCGAGATCTCGGTATACGGACAGAACCACGAGCAGACGGTGGTCGAGGGACTCATGATCGAGCCGTCGTCGCTGAAGGTCTGCGGACTCGGAGACACGTTCTCGGCGGCAATCGACACCGACAGCTACGGAAAAGGACTTCCGATGCCCGCAGAACACGGAAAGAATATATATAAGGTAAGAGTGCCGATGAAGGACGCGCGCATCTGGGATCTGGAAGCGCCGTACCTCTATCAGGTACAGGTAAAGCTGCACTGCGGCGGCAGAATCACCGACGAGGCAAAGATGCAGTTCGGTATGCGCAGCTTCACACAGGATAACGAGGGCGAAAAAAGCGATTATAAGGGTATGTTCTTCCTGAACGGCAGAAGCATCCGCCTGCGCGGCGCGAACACAATGGGCTTTGAGCAGCAGGACGTTCTGCGCGGCGATATGGAGCAGCTTATCGACGATATCCTCCTTGCAAAGCTCTGTAACATGAACTTTCTCCGCCTGACGCAGCGCCCTGTTCAGGATGAGGTGTACACATATTGCGACAGACTCGGACTCATGACGCAGACCGACCTGCCGCTCTTCTCAAGGATGCGCCGCACGAAGTTTGCCGAGGGTATAAGACAGGTTGAGGAGATGGCGCGCATGGTTCGCGGGCATGCCTGCAACACCGTGATCTCGTACATGAATGAGCCTTCTCCGAATGCAAACGGAAAGCCGCACAGACATATGACAAGACCGGAGATGGAGAGCTTCTTCGACGCGTGCGATATCGCGCTGAAGCTGAACCATCCGGATGCGGTGGTCAAGCACGTTGACGGAGACTACGATCCTCCGTCAAAGACGCTTCCCGATAACCACTGCTATACAATGTGGTATAACGGTCACGGAATCGATATAGGAGAGCTTCACAAGGGATACTGGATGCACGTCAAGCCCGGCTGGTACTACGGCTGCGGCGAGTTCGGCACAGAGGGACTCGATTTCCCCGAGGTCATGCGCGAGTGCTATCCGGCCGAGTGGACGCGCGAGCCGTTCGATCCGAATAACATCGGCGGCGCACAGACGGGTAACTTCCATTACTTCTTCTATGACGAGCAGGATTCCATGGAATCATGGGTAGAGGAGAGCCAGCGCTTCCAGGCGTTCGGCGTGCGCATGATGATGGAGGCGTTCCGCCGCGATAACCGCATGGTAACGAACGCGCTGCATCTGTTTATCGACGCGTTCCCGAGCGGCTGGATGAAAACGATAATGGACTGCCGCCGTAATCCGAAGCCCGGATATTTCGCATACAGAAACGCGCTCGAGCCGATAATGCTCAGCCTGCGTACCGACCGCTTTACCTACTTTGATGGCGAGCGCATCGCCGTCGAAGCGCATATCTGCAACGATACGCATAAAAAGGGCGCGGCAAAGCTCCGCTTTGAGCTTTATAAGGACGGCGCGCTCGTGCAGAGCGGCGAGACAAGCGCCGAGATACCCGAAAACGGAGCGGCATATTCCGCCAGCGCGGTATTTACAGCGCCCGGGACCGACGACCGCACAAAGTACGTTCTGCGCGGAATCCTCATGTCCGAGAGCGGCGAGGTGCTTGCATGGAACGAGCAGAAGCTTGAAGTGTTCAAGCATGTCGCAGTGCCGGAAAATTCAAATGTCGAGCTTGTACGCATGCTCACGGAGGATACTGTGGTTGCAGGCGAGACCGTAAAAGTAAAGCCCTGCGGCATGAGCCCCGTGCATTTCGCATCGCGTAAGACCGGACATCCGGCGGTCGCACAGTTCGAGCCGTCAGATATCAGCTATTTCTTCGACGCAGAGGAGGATATGATCACGCCGATAACGACGCATACCTTCGAAGCGGACGGCTTCACGCCTATTCTCGTCGGCGGAAATACCGATGATGAGGGCAACTGGCACAAGGTGATGATAGCAGGCGAAAAAATGTATGACGGCAAGCGCTATGTCATCTGCAACGCCGACCTCCGCACCGAAAACCCGATCGCAGAACGCCTCCTTGCTTCATTGCTGAGCCTTTAATTTGTTTTATTTAGGGGAGCTTTCGTGAAAGCTCCCCTATAACCCCGCAAAGCTTTTAAGAGGGGATAATAAATAAGGGCAATTGTGACGAAATTTAACGCAAAAGGTTTTACGTGACTATGGACTGCGTACAAAGCTGATTTACAGGCGCGACAATATCGCTATAG
>CALGZV010000251.1 GCA_937934385.1 uncultured Clostridia bacterium
TACATCATTTGCCTCTGTGGAAGTAATGCCTGAATTCAATGATGATAACGGGAAAATTGAACTGCGCGACGAAGATCTTGAAATAACAGCACACCGTTCAAGCGGCGCAGGCGGACAGCACATAAATAAAACAGATTCTGCTATTCGTATTGTTCATATTCCTACAGGAATTACCGTAGGCTGTCAGACGGAGAGAAGCCAGCTTCAGAATAAAGAAACCGCTCTTAAAATGCTTAAATCAAAGCTCCTTGAAATCAAACAGCGTGAAAAACTTGATAAGATAGAAGATATTCAGGGAATCAAAACAAATATTGAGTGGGGAGCACAAATCCGTTCGTATGTTTTTATGCCGTATACGCTTGCCAAAGATACAAGGACTGGTTATGAAGACGGAAATATTTCTGCTGTAATGGACGGAGATATAGACGGCTTTATAAACGCATATCTTAAATATAACGCATCAAAAGATTAATATGTATTTATATCTAAAACGGAGGTCTTAGTAATGAATCACACCTATTCAGATAAGAAGTCAGTTTCATATATCTCATCTGTTGCACTGCTGGTATATTCTGTCGGAGCTTTAATAGGCTCAATTCTTTGTGTTGCTGCAAAAAAGAAAACTACCGCTTCGATATTTTTCGCGCTTTCCGGAGTTACTGCAGCAATGGGCGGATTAGTGATGTATACACTCCGCGCTCAGGACCGTTCCGTAAAATTCCGTTGCCCTGAGGACTATTTCGAGAACTTTGATGATATGTGTGATGCACATGAGTTTGATAAGTTCGAGAAATATGATGAGGATGAATCTGCGGATCAGTATGTTATTCCTGTTGACGACACAGTAAATGAAGACGAATTTAAAAACTGATAAGAGGTATAAGTGCGCCCGGTTTAAGTATCGGGCGCACTTATACTTAGAAATTCGGTGTTTTTATTTCTTAGGAAAGGAGTTATATTTTGAAATTTCAACGAAATAAAAAATATTCGGCAGCAACAGCGTATGCCTGCGCAATAATCGCCTTCATGTTCGTGTGTATGTTTATAATAGCTAACTTGCCTTTTGTTATCAATACGATCCAAAGATTATTCAATATCATGTCTCCGATAATAATCGGATTTATTATAGCGTATCTTATCTGTCCATTTCTGAACTTATGTGAAACACATATATTTTCAAAAATATCTAAAATCAAAAAAAACAGCAAGCTCATAAGGGTTTTATCAATATTGATATCCTATATTTTTTATGCGACTGTTATTGTTCTTTTGCTTTGGCTTGTTATCCCTCAGGTCGCGACAAGCTATAACGATCTTATTACTAAAATGGATACATATATTTTATCCTCTCAGGAATTTATAAACGATACGATAAAAAGCTTTAAGTTTTTAAACACAGATCGTATAAAATCATTTATAAATGATTTTATGGGTAATTCATATAAGATTGTTACCGAGATAACACCGTATATAACAAGCTTTCTCGGTTCATTCATAATACAATTAAGGGATCTGATTATAGGTCTCGTAATATCGGTATATTTCCTGTATTCTAAAGAAACACTGTCCGCAAGGCTTAAAAAGCTCATATACGCTATCCTGCCTAAAAAAGGAGGCGATATTGTTCTTGAATATGCAAAGCTTACAAACAAAACGTTCGGAGGCTTTATTATAGGAAAAATTCTCGATTCTGCTATTATGGGTATTCTTTCCTTTATAATTCTCGCTATACTTCGTATTCCGCACTACCAATTGGTCAGTGTTATTATAGGAATAACAAATATTATACCCTTCTTCGGTCCGATAATAGGAGCCATACCTGCAGCTTTTATTATATTTATAGCAGAGCCGAAGAAAACGATCATATTTATTATTTTTATAATCATATTGCAGCAAATTGACGGAAACATTATAGGACCTAAAATTCTCGGAAATTCTATAGGTATTAGTTCACTGGGAGTAATTGTAGCTATTACTATAATGAGCGGTCTGTTTGGGTTGACAGGAATGTTTATAGGAGTTCCGCTATATGTTTTAATTGTTTCTGTGGTAAGACGCATTGTAACAAAGTTAGAAAACAAACGCAAATCACAGATATTGGCAGGAAAATCAGATGTTGATAATTGTCAGGATAAAGGTGAAAACGAATGAAACAGCTGCAGTTTGAAAAAGAACACAAAGGAATAACTTTTCATGTTATCACAGTGATTCTCTTTGCTGTATTATGTATTTTTATTTATCTGTATCACGGTTTTATTATATTATCAATTAAAAATTTACTCAATATTTTAAATCCAATCATCATCGGCATTATATTTTTTCTCGTTCTGTTTCCGCTTCAAAATAAAATTGAAAAAAAATTATTGACTCGGTCAAAAAAGAAAAATAATAAAAAAATGTTTCGTGTAATATCCATGCTGATTGCAGCATTGATACTGTGCGGAATTATTCTTGCAATTATTTTAATTATAATTCCGCAGGCGATTGACAGTTACAACGATCTGAATCAAAAAGCTCAACGATATACTGAAATTGCAAAAGAATACATTGATAAATATGCACTCAACAGCAATCTTGAAAAATTCTCATTTACACCTAAAGCAGCAGAATCACTTAAACTTATGCTGACTAACATATATAAGATCTTTTCCGATATATCACCATATATAATAAATATAATCAAAGATTCAATAAAGCTTACAACCGATATATTTATGGGAATTGTGATATCCATTTATATACTATTGGATCGTGAACGCTTGGTCGGAATAATGCTCAGAATAGCAAAAGTTATTCTTCCCAAAAAATTAATAAACAAGATATCTTCGGAAAATCAGTTTATAATAGATGTATTCAATCAATATATAAACGGAAAAACTATAAATATTATAATTACATGGGTTATCGGGATTTTAACTATGATGTTGTTCAATATACCTTACGCCCCGATTATCAGTGTAATTCTTGCAATAATGAATGTAATCCCTTATGTCGGAATTTTTATAGGTGCGATTCCGGGTATATTTATAATTTTTATAACCCAGCCATCTAAAATACCGATTTATATAATAATTCTTGTATTTCTTCATATAGTTGATACAAAATTTATTGAACCGCATTTACTTAAAAGCCATACTAAAATTGATGCGGTAACTACAATTATTTCTATTGTACTATTCAGCGGACTATTTGGCTTTTGGTTTATGTTTATAGCTGTTCCTGTATCAACAATTTTGTACCATTTTATCAGCGAATATATAGATAAACGTCTTGTTTCAAAGTCACTTCCTTCAGATACAGAAGCATGGAAGAAACCAATTTTAGAAAATAACACTATAGAATCTGTAAAATAAAATTAACAATATGTACATTATTCCAACTTATCTATTAAACTGTAATGTGTTATAATATAATTGTAATATTAAGATTACAGTAAAACAGAACTTACTATTTATTAATGGAGGAAATATATTATGTGTTTTAACGGTTTATGCAAAAAAGAGCCAGAAAAGAAATCAAGCTTAGGTAAGGTATTTGTAGCGGTTGCCGCTATTATAGGATTCGGAACATTAATTTATTTTACCGTAAAATATTTATTTGCAAAATATCATAACAGTTGTTGCGCACTTTGCAGTGATGATTATGATGATTGCAGCTGCGATTTTGATGATTGTGACTGTGGCTTTGACTGTTGTGACTGTAATGATGATAACCCTATTATTGTTGAAGAAAGAGGAAAAGAAACCTCTGAAGAAAGCGAAAATAACTAACTATAAAAAAATAACCGGATATTAATAATCCGGTTATTTTTTTCTCCTAATACATTATATAAATATATTAAAAGAGGGAATTGTATTTAAAATAATTTAGTATAAAAGAAATTTCTTACATTGATTATTATATATGTTTATAGACTTTAGTTAAAGCAAATTAACATTTATTTCCTATTATAAAAATTAATATAGTGTTTATAATAATACCAGAGCCGGAAAAAAGGCTCTGAAAAGAAATATAACAATCAAATTATTAAAATTGTTTGTTAAAGAAAATGTACAAGGAGAAAATAAAATGGCAACCAATAAGAATTTAGTTCCTGAAGCAAAGTCTGCTCTTGACAAGTTTAAGATGGAGGCTGCAAGCGAAGTAGGCGTTAGCCTTAATAACGGTTACAACGGAGACCTCACATCTCGTCAGGCCGGATCTGTAGGCGGTCAGATGGTCAAGAAAATGATCCAGAAGTACGAGAATGATCTCAAGAACGGCAAATAAATTAAATTTTTGTTATAAATAAAAATATTTAAAAGCATGAAACGACCTTAGTATATATAATTAATCTGTATTAATTATATGGTAAATTTAGGTCGTTTCTTGCTTTTATCTTTATCTAACTTATTGAATGATTTGTAGCCAAGCATAATAGTATGGTTAACTAATATCCCCCAAATTCCGTAAAATTTCTATTTTACGGAATTTGTTCAATTTAAGGAGGTTGTTCCCCAATGACGGATAATGGAAAAATTTTCGGAAAATTAGACTGGTTCTCATGTATGTTTTACAATACTTCTATTGTACAGCTATTTGAGTTTTTAAGATTGCCGGAAGATCTCTTGACCGATTTTCTTGCAAACGCTTTTGATCAAAATATGGGATACTGTACTAATTATACTTTAGTTTTTGAAGGCGTTTCCTTTCATTTAGACTTTGACGAATTTTTATTGCTTAATTATGATTATTCCAAGATTTGGGAATATAAATTTAATAAAATTCGTGTGGATTGTTCCGGCTCTGGACTTGATTATTTACGATCTTTAGGATTTCATGGCGTCGGTGAGATCGAAAGTTATTTAAATAATCCGGACAACTATCCTGGTGAGATTGATCGAGATTTTAAAGTAACTCGTGCTGACTTTGCTTTTGACTTTATAAATTACGAACGTTGTCCTAATTTCGTTGAGAAGCTTCTCGATTGGTTCTATAGTACAGAATATAATCCTGATTATAGAACTCCTTCCGGTCAGATTAATGTCGGTTCGCGTGGTTGTCCTCTTAAGTATTCCCTACGCAGTGGAGATCAGCACACTGTTTATCTTGGTACTGCTCGAAGTCTTAAGCTGGTAAGAATTTACAATAAACTTATGCAGTACCAGAAAAATGGTGTTAC
>CALGZV010000252.1 GCA_937934385.1 uncultured Clostridia bacterium
TCTTTTGACGCCTGAGAGAACATTGAATGACTAAAAGCAAAACGTCTGCGCCGTTCTGACGCAGCTTTGCTGCGTATCAGGGCTTGCGCCTTACTTTTATGATATAATAACATATAAATTCGGAGAAGTCAATTGTTTTGTGAAAAACATTACAATTATAACGGATTACAAGATAATAAATTGACGTTTTTCATAATTAGGTTGGAAGTGAAGCGGCATTTGGAAATTCTGAGATCAATATCAGATCTCACCGTAAGTATAATTTTAGCAATATACTCTTGAATTTTATGTTCGGAGAGTGTATAATAAAATACATAATTTTTATGAGACAACCGGAGGACGCCTTATCAATGGTGAGTATAGGCAATATAAAGCTTAAATACGGTCTTATGCTCGCACCGATGGCGGGAGTCACCGACAGGAGTTTTCGCAGGATATGCAAGCGGTTCGGAGCGGAATATATGGTCTCCGAAATGATATCGTCTAAAGCTATCATATATCACGACACTAAAACGCCCGAGCTTGCGAGAATGAACGAATCGGAGCATCCGATGGCTTTGCAGATATTCGGAAGCGAACCTGATATCATGGCGCAGGCGGCGCTGTGGCTTACAGATAATTTTTCTCCGGAAGCGATTGATATCAATATGGGCTGTCCTGTAAAAAAGATAGTCGGAAGCGGAGACGGCAGCGCGCTCATGCGCAATCCGGAAAAGGCGGCGGCAGTTGCCGGAGCAGTTGTGGGGGCGCTTGATGGAAAAGTGCCTGTGACCGTTAAGATACGTACAGGTTTTGACAGCGAGCATAAGAATGCAGTGGAAGTTGCAAAGCTGCTTGAAGGCGTCGGAGTGTCGCTTTTATGCGTACACGGAAGAACACGCGAACAGTTCTATGCACCGCCTGTAGATATTGATACTATAGCCGCTGTAAAAAGCGCGGTCGGTATTCCGGTCATAGCAAACGGCGGAATATATTCTGCGGAAGATGCCCGGAATATGCTTGACAGAACGCATTGCGACGGAATTATGCTCGGGCAGGGCGTATGCGGCAATCCGTGGCTGTTTGACGAGATAATTTCTTCATTCGAGGGCAGACCTTTTTCACCTCCGTCGGTAGACGGGCGTATCGCTCTCGCGAAGGAGCATACCGAAATGCTGATCGAAGATAAAGGCGAATATACCGGAATACGTGAGGCACGCAAGCATCTCGGATGGTATCTGGCCGGAATGCGCGGAGCCGCTGCAATGCGTCACCGGATCAATTTTGCCGAAACAAAAGAGGTTATTTTTGTCTTGCTTGACGAGCTTGTTTGTTCTATACATGAATACGAAAAGTCAGCGCCTGAAAACAGAGCGCATATCATTTAGACTGAAATAAACAGAATCAAACCTGAAAGAGGAGATAACATGCAAAACGCTGCTTATTATAACGGAAAGATAACGACTATCGAGGAAATGACTGTACCGCTTAACGACAGAGCGGTATATTTCGGCGACGGAGTTTACGATGTTGCATTCTGTCATAACGGAAAGATGTTTCTTATTGATGAGCATTTTGACCGTTTTTACAACAGCTGCAAGCTTATAAAAATTGATTTTCCGTATTCACGCGATGAAATGCGCGGTATAATTTCCGATCTTATATCAAGGCTCGATGATACATCCGATGTTTTGATATATTGGCAGGCAAGCCGCGGAACGGCTCCGAGAAATCATCCGTTCCCCGAGGGAGTAAAGCCGAATCTTCTTGTATATGTAAAACCCAAGAAGATAATGAACCTTGACAAGCGCATGAAGCTTGTTACATGGTCGGATATACGCTATAAGATGTGCAATGTCAAGACGATAAATCTTATTCCGAATATTCTTGCAGCTCAGCATGCTATAGACAACGGATGCGATGAGGCTGTACAGATACGCGACAGGATAGAGACGGACAGCGGCGAGGTACTCACCGACGTTGTCACCGAGGGCGCACATACTAATATTTCGATACTTAAGGACGGAAAGTTTATCACCGCTCCTCTCGGATGCTACATACTTCCGGGTATTGCACGCAGTCATCTTATCGGACTGTGCCGCGATCACGGTATTCCGGTAGAGGAGAGATACGTCACACGTGCCGAGCTGTTTGATGCAGACGAGGTATTTGTTTCAAGTACAACTACTCTTGTCCGTGCGGCATGCGAGATAGACGGAAAGCCGGTAGGTTGCCGTAATCAGAAATTTGTTGACGAGCTTCAGTCATGGTATCTTGAAAAGCTTGAACTGGCAACAAGATAAGTTATCTTAAATTAAGCCCTGACAATATATATCTGAAATTTTTCCGGATGTATTTTGATAATATGTTAAATTTAAAGCAGGAGGATGACCTGTGATACTCTGTATTGTATCTGCTCCATGCAAAGTTTGAGGACACTGCATGGAGGATAATTCGAGTCCTCGGACTTTGCATTTTGATTTACTGAAAATTCAAAGGAGCAAAGTCAATTATGAAAATAAAACAACTTAAACCGTATTTAATGCTTTGGAGTACTCAGGCGCTTTCTACGCTTGGCAGTGGCATGACAAGCTATGCGTTGGTACTGTGGCTTTATCTTCGCAGCGGATCTGCACTCGGAACTGCGCTTTTATCAGTCTGTTCCTATGCGCCTTATGTGGTAATGAGCATATTTGCAGGTGCTTTAAGCGATCGTTGGAACAAAAAGCGTACCATGCTGGTCTGCGATCTGCTTGCGGCGCTGAGTACTGTTATCGTTTTTATTCTTATCAAGACCGATTCCCTAAGCGGATGGCATCTGTATGTTTTGAATGCTTTAAGCGGACTGATGAATACAATTCAGCAGCCTGCAAGCGAGGTGGCGGCTACACTGCTGATACCGAAAGGCTATTATCAGAAGACAAGCGGACTGCGTTCATTCTCTCAGTCTTTAAACTCGATTCTGACTCCGATACTGTCGACAGCTCTGTTTGTATTTGCCGGAATAGACTTTGTAATCGTCGTTGATCTGATTACTTTTGCATTCGCTTTTATAACGTTGCTGTTTATACATATCCCCGAAAATGATGTGTCAAAGCAGACGGAGGAAAAGCTGCTGACAGCAGCCGGAAAGGGAGTTGTATGGCTTAGAGAGAATCCATTGATCCTGACACTTATTCTGTATCTTGCGTGCATCAATCTGGTGGCGTCAATATATGACGCGGCGCTTCCTGCTATGTTATTGTCAAAGAAAAACGGCGGGGAAACGGTTTTAGGACTTGTTAATACGTGTGTCGGTATTGCAACTCTGGCGGGCAGTGTGCTTGTTACATTTCTTCCTGCACCGAAAAATCGCGTGAAAGTCATTTCACTTACATTGCTTTTGTCAATGAGCAGTGAGAATTTTCTTCTCGCTTTTGGGAAAACGCCGTTTGCCTGGTGTATCGGCGCTGTTTTGGGGTGGTTATTCATACCTCTCATGAATGCAAATTTAGATGTGATCATTCGAAGCAGTATACCCATTGATATGCAGGGACGTGTCTACTCCTGCCGTAACACATTGCAATTTTTTACTATTCCGATAGGATTTCTGCTTGGAGGTCTGTTCGTAGATAAAGTTTTTGAACCGCTGATGGCAGCGCAGCTAGAGGGCAGTTTACTTGCATTCCTTTTCGGAGAAGGTAAGGGTTCGGGCGCAGCTATGCTGTTTTTTATCATCGGCATTGCCGGAGTTATTGTATGCCTGATCTTTAACTTAAGGCTGCGAAAATACAGATGGTGTGAGAATGATATCTTAAGATGAGTCTGCAGTGAAATATCATTGTCGAATATTAGTTTTGATAATAGTTTGATGCCGAGTAAGACAAAATACCTTAAAATTACAGGGGGAAGAGGATAACTAAGATAAACTTAAATTTGACCCCATCAAAATTTTATATTGTTATTACCCGTTATATGATGATATTAAAATCCTCCTAAAGCCTTGAAAACAAAGGGTTTATTGCAGCCTTTTTCATTTGTCCATTTATACAATTTTACTTGCGTTTACCTCTGCTCGGAAAGATTATAAGGGCAAAAATAAGGGCAGGAAAAAAAAGATAACACGATATAAATACAAAATCGAGGAACCTAAGTACAGCACCCTGCCCCTCAAAGTTTATGCTCTGAAATCGATTTAAATAAGAATTAACATGGAGGTAAACAGTTGAATTATGTAACTAAAGTTCTAATAAACAAAGGCTGGTCGAGCGATAAAAAATACTGCGTTACGGATAAAAATGGCACACGCTACCTTTTGCGTGTATCTGATATTTCGCAGCATGATACAAAGCAGTCCGAGTTTAACATGATGAAACAGGTCGCTTCTTTGGGAGTGCCTATGTGCCAGCCTATTGAGTTTGGCACTTGTGAAGATGGCGTATATTCTGTCCAAAGTTGGATAGACGGCGAAGATGCAGAACAGGTTATGTCAGGCTACTCAGATACTGAGCAATATGTATTTGGTCTTGAAGCAGGATGTATTCTTCGTAAGATTCACTCTATCTCTGCTCCTACAACACAGGAAGATTGGGAAATCCGTTTTAATCGCAAAATGGATTATAAGATCGAAAAGTACGGCGAATGCCCTATCAAGTATCAGAACGGACAGGCATTTATTGACTACATAAACGAAAACCGCCATTTACTTAAAGATAGACCGCAGGTATATCAGCACGGCGATTATCATATCGGAAATATGATGATTGACCGGAACGGCAAGCTACATGTTATCGACTTTAATCGTAATGATTACGGCGATCCGTGGGAAGACTTTAGTCGTATTGTGTGGTGCGCTCAAAAAGCTCCTCTCTTTGCTTCCGGGATGGTGAACGGATACTTCAATGGTGATGTGCCGTTGGAGTTTTGGAGACTGCTTGCACTTTACATTTCAAGTAATACGATCTCCTCTGTATATTGGGCAATTCCATTCGGACAGGACGAAGTGAATACTATGTTGAATCAAGCCAAAGAGATTCTTTCGTGGTATGACAATATGCGTAATCCCGTGCCAACATGGTATTTCAAAGGCTACTATCTGCAATACATTGATAGCATTCCTTTCAAGCTGAAAACTGCGTTTGATTTTAGTTTTATGAAAGAATACGGTTCCATATTCTTTCATAAAACTAAAATCAAACGCAGTTT
>CALGZV010000253.1 GCA_937934385.1 uncultured Clostridia bacterium
TAACGGAAATATAAATGCAAGAGAATACGTAAAATGTGCCGGAAATATTGAAGGCAGTCTAAACGTACTTGGCAACGTAGAATGTAACGGAGATATCGGGGGAAATGTTGAGGCAGAAAGCGGAAGTGTTTCTTGCGACGGAAATATCGGAGGAACGGTAACATGCAAAATTATAAACGGAGATGTTAACGCAGAGGGCGACGTATTTTGTGATGAAATCAACGGAAATATAACTTCGGAAGGAAATGGAGTTTAAGAAAAATACTTTTTCTGTATTTATAAAATAAAATCCCAATTATAACATAAATTTTCATCAAACATTTCAGGTACTTCTAAAAAAATTCAGCTGTATACAGCTGAATTATCATATTTTATAATGCAAAGGCACACCTACCGTATAAGTGTGCCTTTAATTTTTCATATTCAGTATCAGCAAAATACCAATGAAATCTTATTTATGGAATAACTTCTTAGTATTGTATCTCGGCTCACATGTAAGATGCATGTCAAGCTTACGGTACACATCCTCATCGACCTGAGAGGGAATTATCGTTGAATGAACTTCACAGCCGCGAAGCTCAGGAAGGCGTTCGAACGCCTTTGCAGCAATATCGCTTGACGCCGCGCTTATCGAAAGCGCGATCAGTGCCTCATCGGAGTGAAGCCGCGGATTGCGGTTTCCGAGCATCTCTACCTTAAGGCGCTGTATGGGTTCTATTGTTTCGGGAGCGATCAGATGCACTTCCTTCGGAATGTTGCAAAGTGCTTTGAGTGCGTTAAGAATAGCAGCGGCTGCCGGTCCGAGCAGATCCGATGTTTTTCCGGTAACTATTCTTCCGTCCGGAAGTTCTATCGCCATAGCCTCCGGATGACTCTGATCCTCAAGTGTTCGCGATCTTTCAAGCGCTGCATGGACTACCGGACGGTCATCCGCTGATACTCCTGCTGTCTGCATAAGCAGTTCAAGCTTGTCCACAGCCGATGAAGAAACCCTGCCCTTGCGGCTGTCGCACATAGTAAGGAAATATCTTCTTATTATCTCGTCACGCGAAGCCTGACACACAACATTGTCATCACATATACAGTTTCCTGCCATATTTACGCCCATATCCGTCGGAGACTTATACGGTGAGCTTCCCGATATTTTACGGAACATAGCATCAAGCACCGGAAATACTTCTATATCGCGGTTATAGTTAACCGCCATTTCTCCGTATGCTTCCATATGGAACGGGTCTATCATATTGACGTCACTCAGATCTGCCGTAGCCGCCTCATATGCAAGATTGACAGGATGCTTAAGCGGTATATTCCATATAGGAAATGTTTCATACTTAGCGTACCCTGCTTTGATTCCGCGTTTATGTTCATGATAAAGCTGCGAGAGACACGTAGCCATTTTACCGCTTCCGGGTCCCGGTGCAGTGACAACTACAAGCGGGCGGGTAGTCTCGATATATTCATTT
>CALGZV010000254.1 GCA_937934385.1 uncultured Clostridia bacterium
ATATATAACGGCATTCTTATATCTGAGAGCGTCATCCATCGTATCTATATCCGAAAGGGACATGACCGCATATCCCTTATGAACAAATGCGCTTCTTACATCTGCGGGAATATATTCCCCGTTCTTCTTTTTAAAATACACTTTTTTCAGAAAGGCCAGCACCTGCGGTGAATCACACCATGACTCAACCTTTACATTTCCGCGCACTCCGTGCGTATTCACGATCTTACCTGCCTCAAGATATTCCGAATTATTAAGGTTATCGGTCATTGAACAACCTCCTGCCGCATATATAAACATCCTTATAATAAATTATCAAGCTTTACCATTATATACTATATCTTATAAAATTGCAAGATTTTTTTATATTTCTCAGGTATTCGGATACTTATTAACAGTTAATATACATAATTGTAAAAAAACAAAAAAGCTATTTACAAAAATCCATTAAAGGTTTATAATTGTATATAATTTATATTCGTATATATTAAATAAAACTAAGAAGGCAGGTTGCACTATGAACACACAGGAAACCGGAATATTCGATATATACAGTAAAATAAAGACAAATATAAGCAAGGTGATCGTAGGAAAAAGCGATGTTATCGATCTGATGATAATATCTCTTTTCTGCAAAGGCCACATGCTCCTTGAAGATGTTCCTGGAACCGGAAAGACGATGCTCATCAAAGCGCTTGCTGCAACCGTAGACTGCTCATCAAAAAGAATTCAGTTTACTCCCGACCTGCTCCCGTCCGATATTACCGGAATCAATTACTTTAACATAAAAAAATCAGAATTTGAATTTGTACCCGGACCTGTATTTTCAAACATCCTTCTCGCTGACGAGATCAACCGTGCAACACCTAAAACACAGTCGGGACTTCTTGAATGCATGGAGGAACATCAGACCTCTATAGACGGAAAAACATATGTTCTTGAAGAACCGTTTATGGTAGTTGCAACTCAGAATCCTGTAGAAAATGCAGGCGTTTATCCTCTGCCCGAAGCTCAGTTTGACAGATTCCTTATAAAAACATCTATGAAATATCCTTCTCACGATGAGAGCATCGGTATAATAGAGCGTTTCGGTTCGGAAAATCCGCTAAGCACACTTGCTCCTGCCGTTTCGAAAGAAGATGTTCTGGAGGCACAGAACGGACTTGTAAATATATTCATACACCGCGATCTTATCGATTACGCTGTATCAATATGCGAAAAGACACGCAATACCGAAAACGTACTGCTCGGCGTAAGCCCGCGCGGCTCACTCAGTCTTATCCGTGCTGCA
>CALGZV010000255.1 GCA_937934385.1 uncultured Clostridia bacterium
TTTTTTTCAGTTTTTGTATAAAAAGCCGTTCGGCAAGCCTGCTTTTAATCGGCTCGATATTGCATCCGATACAGTAATCGGCAATATGCTTTCGTCTTAAAAACCAGATAAGTTCGCACCTCAGCGCCGCACGGCTGTTCACCATAAACCCGGAACCAATTACCAAAAGCTTCGGGAGTTTTTTCTTCTGCCCGCTATTTTTTAAACTGACATTTTTTTCGTCAAGCAGCAAAGTCGAAGGAGAATTGCGCGCGTCTACGTAAAAATTATATTCCGGCATATAATGCGCTGTTATTTTCTGCATATAATCGTCGCCGAAATTCTGATCAAAATATCCGCACAATTCCAATTCCATATTATTCTCCCGCCGTTTCCGTTTCGTTTTTCTTAATATAAACCAACACTCCGCATATCAGAAAGCCGAACATTAAGGCGAGCGCAAGACCTACTGCATAGTAAAATACCGTACTTGCGGTTTTATGCGCCACAACGCCCGAAATGCAGGCTATGCTCTGTGCGGATTTGTATGAATTATAATCGTCTATTGTATCTTTCGTAAGCGAATAGAGTTTGTTAAACTTTTCGCATGTGTTTTCAAGGCTCGTTTCAAGTGCATTTTGAATTTCCTTATTTGAAAATCCGTCCGGGAAGCTGTTCGCATCGCTCTCATAGCGTTGTCTGTCAATCTCCGTATTCAAAGCGGACGTGCGATATTTGACATAGTCTAACACAAGCTGATCATATACCGACTTGTTCTGAACGTAGTTTTCATCACGCTCGGTGTTTTCCCGTACCTGCGAGCTTTCGCTGTCGTCAGCGTCCTTGTTCCGACCGTCTCTGTCCCAAAGATACTGCTTGTTCTTGTCGGAATAAATCGTCATAAGTCCTTTTTGCGTTTCCGCTTTCTTATTGTTAAGGTCAATATCATATGCTGCGTCCGTTATTTTATTATGAAGTGCATTTCTCAGATACCAAGCGTTTTTTGTAATACCGCTCTCAATAACCATACGTTCCGCAACTGACAAATCCCGTTCGGCAAGCGATTTATACTCCGCTATCAAGTCCAAAAGCGAATAGCCTGTCTGCGGCGAACGATAATTCTTTTCCGCCTCGTAAACTCTCGCCAAATACTCAATATTAGAGTTTATTTTCTTTCGCAGAACATCCACCGTATCATAGTAATCATGCTGCATTGCCACATTTCCCGACAGGTTTGTTATATCATAGCTGTAAGTATATCTTTCAACATAATACAGTCGGTACTGACTGAAAACAGCGCTGAGCATACGTTTGGCATAGTCATTGCCCTTTGATGTAGTATATTTTACCGAGTAGTACACCGTATTCTTCTTTTCATCCTCATTTTTTTCGTAGTCGGAAAACTTGTCGATCCACGATGCATATTTTTCCTGCTCGGCTGTGGGGATAATGGGAGTAACGGTGATATTGCGGCTGATTTCATCAATATTCGTCGTCTTAAGCCCAAGCTCTGTTAATGCGTTTTTAATCACAATCGAGCTTTTGATTTCATAAGGATTTATTTTTTCGCCGTTTTCGGCGAGTCCGTCCTCAGCCTTTGCACCGATATATTTTATCAATATCTCCGATGTATAGCTTTCGTCAAGCTTCAGCTTAATGGAGCAAAGAACAACGCTTACGGCAAGCAGTATCACAAATACTTTTTTATGCTCATACAGTCCGTTTAAGAAATCACGCAGCAGCATTATCACTTTCCTCCTTCATAATCTTTTTTCTTTTCAATACGGAATATATAAGCCGCCATAAATAAAGCACAGCAGCCCATATAACCGTTATTTTGGCAATCGTCACAACAGAGGAAACAACTCCCTGTCCGTGACCTATGCCGCTT
>CALGZV010000256.1 GCA_937934385.1 uncultured Clostridia bacterium
AACCGCACGATCCGACATATATTTTATTTTATAAACGATTCAGCCTGAGCGACCGCAAGACTGTCGCATCTTTCGTTATAACGGTGCCCGGCGTGGCCCTTTACCCACACAAATTTTATCGAATGTACTTCTGCCAGTTCAAGCAGCTTCTGCCACAGATCGGGATTCAGCGCAGGCTTTTTATCGCTTTTTATCCATCCGCGCGACCGCCATGAAACCGCCCATCCGCGAGTCATGGCATCAACAAGATATTTAGAATCTGAATAAAGCATGACCTCACAAGGCTCTTTGAGCGCCGAAAGCGCAGACACTGCCGCAGTAAGCTCCATACGGTTATTTGTAGTTTTTTTCTCACCTCCCGAAAGTTCTTTTTCAGCTGCTCCGTAAACAATAACAGCGCCCCAGCCTCCGGGGCCGGGATTTCCTTTGCAGGCTCCGTCAGTATATATATCTACATGTTTCATATATTTCTCCATTCCGTACTATTTAAACTACATGCCCATATAATAACACTGTTTGATACAAAAAACGGTATGCTTAAGAGTTGATAAAATTTCATATAAGCAAGCATCAAGGCTTTTATAAACCAAATAAATACTTTACAAATTATAATTTATATGGTATACTTTCGAATGTATCCTCTGTACCGTCAGTACATCTGAAACACTGTACAAAAGGACTGAATAATGTTTTTACAAATTTGTATTTTATCTTATTGCCGCACTGCACAAGCATATGGCAGAAAGGATATAGCCATCAGTTATGAGCGATAAAAAATCAGGATTATACGGAAAAATAAATGTCCGCGGAATAGATTTCGACAATGTAAATTATAACGAAGCACTCGGCATGTGCATGGATTTTGTCAGAAATCCGAAGTCTAGCTGTTCTGCCGTTCTTCACACTCCTAATTCAGAGATACTCCAGTTATGCATAGAACACAACGAATATTATGAAATAATCGGCAGTGCTGATATTATAATCCCTGACGGAATCGGAGTTATTACGGCCGCAAAGATACTCGGCACTCCTTTGAAAAAAGGAAAGGTTGCCGGAGTTGAAATTGCCGACGGCATTCTTTCGTGCGCCGCAGCAGAGGGATTCAGCGTATTCTTTCTTGGCGGAAAACCCAAAACCGAAGAGTCCGAATCAGTAGCGGATATTGCTGCAAAAAAAATGAAAGAGAAATATCCGGGACTCAGAATCGCAGGTACCTGCGACGGATATTTTAAAGATGATGCCGCCGTCACAGCCCGAATCCATGACAGCGGCGCTGATATTCTCTTTGTTTGCCTCGGAGTACCGAAGCAGGAAGTCTTTATGTATAATAACAAGGACAAGCTCGGCGTAAAGCTTTGCTGCGGATTCGGCGGAACACTTGATATTTTTGCAGGAACCGCAAAACGCGCGCCGAAAATATTCATAAAGCTCGGTCTTGAATGGTTTTACAGGCTTATCAAAGAACCGTACAGAATCATACGCATGCTTGCACTTCCGCGTTTCCTGATCGGAACGATCGCGGTAAAGCTAAGAGGAAAAAACAACTGATGCGAATCCGCAACCGCTTAACTACATAAGCTTTGCGGCTTTTACCTTATCCCAGTTGACAGAAATAACTTTTGAGTTCTTTGAAAATCCAGATCCGAGAGTTATATATCCCATATCGCACAGACGGTCAAGCGCGACCGCTACCATGTCACGGTCGTGTCCGTAGTATTCCGCAACTCCGTCGGCAGTTCCTCCGTATGTATAACGCATTTGAGTTTTTCCGGCATTGTTTTTCTCATAAAAAGATATATTCTTTATAATATCTTTATAATAGGAAAGGAAAATATCTCCGCTTTCAACAGAGCCGGACGCATGCAGATTGATTTCTTCCGCATTATTCGGTTTGTTTGTTTTTTGAAATTTATTGTTTTTGGGAAAAGATTTATTACCGCTCTTACTTTCGCTTTTAAGACCGCTTTTTATTTCCGGCGTACTGTTTAAAGCCTGGACGGAACGGTTGCTGTCCGAACCTTTATTACCGATTTGTTTTGCGCTCTGCGTCTGAGTTGTTTTAGCTTTTTTTTCGTCAAAAGTTTTTATATTACGGCTTTGTGACGAAGTATCTGCAACGGATTTTGGGTTGACATCGGCTTTTACTGTTTGCCTTTTCGCCGATTCGCTCTGTTTATTTTCATCAGATTTCTTTGTTGCAAGCTGCTTTTTTGAGCGGATCTTTTTAACAGTATTATTTTCCGATGAGACTGCTGCATTTTTTTCAGACTCTGATGATACATTATTTTTTGTTTTAACAGCTTTTACATTCTTTTGCTGTATATCTGATAAACTCAAAGATTTGTATTTTACTTTTTCTAAAGCCTGTACATTCTTTGCTTCTGTTTGTTTATCAGTTGGTAAAGATACGTCTGAATTATTTTTTGTATAACTT
Organism: uncultured Clostridia bacterium; assembly: GCA_937934385.1. Lineage (GTDB taxonomy): Bacteria > Bacillota > Clostridia > Oscillospirales > CAG-272 > UMGS911. The sequence continues at coordinate 2,435 of CALGZV010000256.1, forward strand.
TTGCCGTTCTTATGCTTTTCTTCTGTATCAGCTTTTCTTACATCGGCGGCAGTATCTGTTTTTGCAGCAGTAAACGCGGCGATATCTTCTTCCAGAGGCCACTCGGAAGCAATGCTTGCCGTGTTTCTGAGCTGAGTGCTAAGACAGTCGCGCACGCCGTATACAGCAACGATTTTATTACATCTGTTTACAAGAAAACTTGTAACAGAGCTGAAATGTCCGTCTCCGGAAAATATAATAAACACATCGGTATCCGATCCGTATGTCATTGCGCGCTGATATATATGATCAAGCATTATAAAATCCGTATGATCCTTTTTGTGAAATGCCGACGCATTCTGTGTCTCAATTATACTGCTTGAAACTTCCCGTATTCTGGTTATTTCTGCACGCAGCGACGGATTCGAAAAATCTCCGAAAAACAGAATATCGCGTACGTCGTACAGCTGCGATATTGTATTGCACCATTTTCTGATGTCAGGCTTGGATTTAAATATTCTCTCCATAGAGATATACCAATGTTCGTAGTCAACAAAGGCAATCGCCGACGGTTTTACCGTAACTGATGTTTTGTTTCCGAATAAATTAAAAATTTTCTTTTCACCCTCCTTTGCTTTTTATATTATGATATGCAGCTTCGGGACACTTATCTCTTTATATTATACTACACAAAAGGTGAATAAATCAATACAAAATGCAGAATAAAAATATATAAATACTTTTTATTTCGAAAGGAATGATCCAATTTGAAAAAAATGCTTGTTATAGACGGCAACAGCATTCTCAACCGTGCGTTTTACGGAATGCCGGCTCTTACATCTCATGACGGAACACAGACCGGCGCAATATACGGAATGACAACTATAGTACTTCCGAAGCTTGAGGAGCTTTCTCCGGATTATGCCGCAGTTGCA
>CALGZV010000257.1 GCA_937934385.1 uncultured Clostridia bacterium
AATAAATTTGACGGAAGCGGAAACGGTTTTTCATTTGCAAATTATAATGCTCATGAGATGATGAAAATTATAAGATACGCAGAATCTGTTTACTGGGATAAAGACAGTTGGGATATACTTGTAAAACGGGCTATGAAAATGGACTTTTCATGGCAGGCTTCGGCTGAAAAATATATAAAGCTTTATGAATCTATGCTTTGATTTACTGCGGATTCATTATATGCCAATAATAGATTGCTGTTTATTTTGAAATTTTGAGTTAACTCTTCTGCGCAGATATACAAAGAAAGGATATAATATGAATAAAAACGAGAGTTACAGCGTAATATCGGAGAATCTGAAACGCAAACTTGCCGGATATTTCGGAGCAACACCGGATACTGCTACAGAAAAGCAGATCTATAAAGCTGTTATATTGTGCGTAAAGGATATTCTGACTCAAAAAAGATCTGAATATAAAGAGCAGATAAAGCTTAAGCAGTTAAAAAAGGTTTATTATATATGCATGGAATTTCTTATAGGTCCGTCGCTGAAGAATAATTTGAAAAATCTCGGTCTTGAAGATGCCTTTTCGGAGGCACTTTCAGATCTCGGATTTTCTCTTGAAGCTCTTTACGCCGAAGAACCTGATCCGGGACTCGGAAACGGAGGACTCGGCAGGCTTGCCGCATGCTTTATGGATTCACTTACAACTCTGGATTGTCCTGCAACAGGCTTTTCAATTTGTTATGAATACGGTTTTTTCAAACAGAAAGTTGTGGACGGCAATCAGATAGAGCTTCCCGATACATGGCTCGACAAGGGTGATACATGGCTTATACCGAGAACCGATAAAACATTTTCTGTTCGTTTCGGCGGACGTATAACCGAAAATTGGGGCGAAAGCAACCTTACAATAAATCATGAAGAATATGATGAGGTTATAGCAGTTCCTTATGATATGATGATTTCGGGTTATGACTGCAAGGCAGTAAATAATCTTCGTCTTTGGAGAGCGCACAGTGCATCAAATATAAATATGAATCTTTTTTCACAGGGACAGTATGAAAAGGCTATGCAGGAAAGCACAAGCGCGGAGCTTATATCCAAAGTGCTGTATCCGTCTGACGAGCATTATGAAGGAAAGCTTCTCAGACTTAGTCAGCAGTATTTTCTTGTTTCTGCTTCTCTTCAGAATATTATCGCGGATCATCTGACTGCATACGGTTCGCTTTATAATTTATCAGAAAAAGTAGTTATTCATATAAACGATACTCATCCGGCGCTTGTTGTCCCCGAACTTATGAGAATACTGATGGATATATATTCATACACCTGGGAGAAAGCATGGACGGTGGTGACGTCGGTCGTATCTTATACCAACCATACCGTGATGCCTGAGGCACTTGAGTGCTGGAACGCCGATCTTTTTAAAATCAAGCTTCCGAGAATATATATGATAATCGAAGAGATCAACCGGAGGCTTTGCGCGGATCTGTGGAAGCTCTATCCTGGAGATTGGGAACGAATATCAAGAATGTCTGTTCTCGGATATAACCAGATAAGAATGGCTAACCTAAGTGTTGCGGCGGCTCATACGGTAAACGGAGTATCAGAACTGCATTCCGATATTCTGAAAAAAACTGTTTTTAAAGATTATTATAAGGCAATGCCGTATAAATTCTGTAATGTAACCAACGGAATCGCACACAGGCGGTGGCTGTGCTATGCAAATCCGAAACTTACGGAATTTATAGAGGAATGCATCGGCAGCGGATTCAGAAAAGACCCGTGCCTGCTTACTGAGCTTAATAAGTTCAGCGACGATGCGTCTGCGCTCGACAGACTCGGACAGATCAAAAAAAGCAATAAGCAAAGATTTGCACGGCAGCTTGAAGCGTCGTGCGGCATATCGCTCGATACAGAATCCATATTTGATGTTCATGTAAAGAGGATTCATGAATATAAGCGTCAGACACTTAATATTTTAAAAATCATAGCATATTATAATGAACTTCTTGAAAATCCTAATTCAGATATTCCGCCGTGTACTTTTATTTTCGGAGGAAAAGCTGCGCCCGGTTACTATCTTGCGAAAGATATTATAAAGCTTATATGGAGTATAGGTCAGGAAATTGAAAAACATCCGAGAATCCGTGATATCATAAAAGTGATTTATCTTGAGGACTATAGTGTAAGTACGGCGGAAAGACTCATTCCAGCAGCAGATATAAGTGAACAGATATCAATGGCGGGAAAGGAAGCAAGCGGCACCGGATGTATGAAATTTATGATAAACGGTGCGCTTACGGTAGGTACGCTGGACGGGGCAAATGTCGAAATGCGCGACTCCGTAGGAGCGGATAATATTTATATTTTCGGACTCGACGCACATGAGACGGATGAGCTTTGGCGTATAGGATACGATTCAAGTATGTATTACCGCAAGAGTCTGAGACTTGCGGAAGTCATCGATACACTTCGCGAAGGCTTTGCAGGAAACCGTTTTTCGAATCTGGTCAACTATTTTATGCACAGTCAGGGTGTGTCTGATCCGTATATGTGCTTTGCTGATTTTGAGCCGTATATGGCGGTATCAGAACGTTTGCATGCCGATTACGCGTTGAAGAACGACTGGCATAAAAAATCCCTTGCGAATATTGCGGCATCGGGATTTTTCTCATCCGACAGAAGTATACGTGAATATGCCGATAAAATTTGGCATGTTAAGCCGATCGACTAAATTACAGTTCATGTGACTATATAAAATGATTAATTTTATATAGTCACAGATATTTATTTTTTAACCGAAAGGATAAAACTTTATGGATTCAAATATATCCGAGCTTAAATATTATAGAATTTCAAGAGAAGATATTGAATCCGACGGCTGTCTTTTCGGAGCATTTCCTGACAATTCAGATATAAGGTTTGTAATCAGATATCCTAAAACCGAAAAGGTATCATCGATTAAATTAATTTTGCATTCGGACGGACTCGGTGAGAAAGACGGAGAACGTTTTATCAGTTTTAATTTAAATCCCACAGGCTTCGATGAAAATTATTCATATATGCAATGCACGGTATCTTCACAGGAACTTTTGTCTCTTTCGGAATGCAGACTGTATTACTACTGTTATGAATTGTATTTCGAAAAAAGTGTGCGGAGATTCGGCGGAGAAAACGCAGAAAGGCTTATCCCGCTCGAAGAATCATGTGACAGACAGCTTATGCTGTATGACAGCTCATTTTCTACGTCTGAATTTCTCAAACAGGGAACCATATATCATATTTTCGTAGACAGATTTGCTTCTTCCGGACGATGTAAGCCCAAACGCGGTGCGGTCATAAATCCAGACTGGGACAACGGAATACCGCAGTATGCACAGCGTCGGGGCGATCCGCTGAAAAATAATGAATTTTTCGGAGGAGATATTTACGGAATAATTGATAAACTTAATTATATAAAGTATCTCGGTGTTACCGCTTTATATCTCAGTCCGATATTTGATGCCGCATCAAATCATAAATATGATACGGCGGACTATATGCATGTCGATCCAATGTTTGGCGGAGACGAAGCATTTTCCGAACTTTGTACCGAATGTAAGAAACTTGGAATATCGGTGATCCTTGACGGAGTTTTTAATCATACAGGAGATGACAGCATATATTTTAACAGATCGGGAAATTACGATAAGCCCGGAGCATATAATTCAAAGGAATCTGAATATTATCAGTGGTATAACTTTTCGGAATATCCTGATAAATATGAGTGTTGGTGGGGAATAGATATCCTTCCGAGAGTAAACTGCGATAACGAGAGCTTCAGAAAGTATATTTTCGGAGAAAAAGGAGTAATCAGAAAATATATGCGCATAGGGGCTTCCGGTTTCAGACTTGATGTTGCCGACGAGCTGTCCGATGAATTTATATCTGAGCTTAGAAGCACAGTGAAAGATGAAAGCGCCGACGGTATAGTTATCGGAGAGGTGTGGGAAGACGCGTCAAATAAAATTTCCTACGGGAAACGAAGAAAATATCTGTCGGGCGGTGAGCTTGATTCTGTGATGAATTATCCTCTGAGAAATGCGGTCATTAAATATTTTCTCCGCGGCGATTATGAAGCCTTAAGATATGCAACAGAAGGAATCTACCGGCATTATCCTAAATGTGTATCCGATGTTATCATGAACTTTCTCGGAACACACGACACCGAGCGCATACTTACCGTGCTTGGCGGAGAGCCGTCTGACGGACATTTTCCGGGAGAGCTTTCATCTATGCGCATGAGCGATGAACAGCTGAGCGTCGGAATTACCCGGCTTAAATGTGCTTACACGGTTGTTGCAACTGTTTACGGTGTACCGTC
>CALGZV010000258.1 GCA_937934385.1 uncultured Clostridia bacterium
ACCCGATATGACTGTCGAGTCCGCTGTCCGTCTTTCCGAACGTTATATTACCGACAGATTTTTACCGGATAAGGCGATCGATCTTATGGATGAATCAGCGTCCAGACTCGCGCTTTCATCTCCGGTTATAAAGGAAACAGAGGAGCTTGCCGAAGAAATACGTTCCATAGAAGCGGAGCGTGATGTGCTTGAAGCGGAAAGTACCGGTTCTGATGAAGCTGAGAATGAAAAGTATCGCAGATTGGCAGACTTGAGAACAAAGGAACTCAGCGCACGTGACCGCATGAGTGTGATATCTGCAGAGCGTGATAAAATATTTCTGTCCGAAGAGGATATTGCCAAGGTTATTGAGATATGGACGGGCATCCCGGCAAGTTCTATAACGGAGCATGAGTTCGCGCGTATTGATTCGCTCGGAACCAGACTTAAAGAGCATATTATCGGGCAGGACAGAGCGGTAGACGCAGTTGTAAAAGCAATAAAGAGAAACAGAGCGGGAGTGTCGTCCAAGCGCAAACCGGTGTCGTTTATTTTTGCAGGAAGTACCGGAGTCGGAAAAACGGAACTTGTAAAGAGACTGGCGGACGATCTGTTTAATTCTCCGGAGACGCTTATCCGTCTTGATATGTCGGAGTTTATGGAGAAACATTCTGTATCACGTATAATCGGTTCACCTCCCGGATATGTAGGCTACGATGACGCGGGACAGCTTACCGAAAAGATACGTCGCAAGCCGTATTCGGTTATTCTTTTCGACGAAATAGAAAAGGCGCATCCCGATGTTATGAATATCCTTTTGCAGATACTTGATGAAGGCAGGATAACAGATGCTCACGGTAAGGTGATAGGTTTTGAAAACACGGTTATAATTATGACAACAAATGCAGGTGCAAATCTTTCGTCAAATACACCGGGATTCGGAGCATCGACGTATGAACAGGAGAGTGATCGCACATTAAAAGCTCTCGGAGAATTCCTGCGTCCTGAATTTATCAACCGTGTTGATGAGATCGTGACTTTCCGGACTCTTGACCGTGATGATTTTATCAGAATTGCGGGACTTATGCTCGGGGAGCTTCGCGATACGCTTTCACTCAAGGGGATTTCCGTATCATGGACGGATGCCGCTGCAGCGTATATTGCCGAACATTCGTATTCACGGAAATTCGGGGCAAGAAATATGCGCAGATATGTTCAGACTCATGTTGAGGATGAGATCGCTGATCTGTTAATTCGCGGCTACGGACGCAGTATTTCAGCTGTAAATATTGATATACCTTCCGATACTTCGCAGGAGGATGCTCCTCTTTCTATAAGTATTTCCTACTATGCTGATACGCTTGGTGACGCCGCTGCCGGCGTTTTGGAAACATGAAGGATAATAAATGGCATGAGCTGACAGCTGAGCAGATCGCAAATTATTTCGGAAGTGATATAAGCCGCGGACTTAGTGTTTCCGCGGCGGCTCAGCGCCTGAGTCAGGACGGTGAAAGCAGAATATACCCCGAAAACCGTGAAAAATATGCGGCTAATATAAAGCATATACTGACAGATCTTACGGTCGTCCTGCTTGTTTTTACCGCTGTAATTTCAGCAGCTTTCGGACAAAGTGTCAGTATACCTGTCATAATAAGTCTTATAGTACTGAATCTTGCAGTATGTGTTGCTGCATATCTTAAGGCTCACAGTATACTTAAGGAAACAGGTAAGCGAGCAGAGCATTCTGTCAAAGTTGTCCGCGACGGACATGTTATGCTTATAAGCAGCAGTCAGACGGTTTGCGGTGATGTGATTTTTTTGTCTGCCGGAGATACGGTTCCCGCGGATGCCCGTATTATACAGTCTGAGGAGCTTACTGTGCTTCAGACAGATGTGACCGGGGAGAAAAAGCCGGTTCGTAAGCGCTCCGGCTTTGCGGAGGGACGCAGCATTGGAACTGCACCCGAACAGCAGACAAACATGCTGTTTGCTTCATCGGTGGTTATGAGCGGAAGCGGGCGGGCTATTATATGTGCTACCTCTGAAAATACATGTATACGAAAACTCGGAAGAGCATCCGGAGACGACCTTTCCTATGAAAAACTGCGTCTGTTCAGGTTTATGCGCAGTTACAGCTCTGCATGGGGACTTTGCATGCTTGCGGCCGTTTTTATAATCGCAGTAATTGATCTGATATTTGGAAGTACAGACCGCAGTCTTTTTGATAGTTTTATAACGGCCCTTACACTTGCAGTGGCTTCTATGAGTTCGTGTTATCTTGCATTTACATATATAGTTGTATCGTCAGGAGTTCTCGGTCTCGGAAAAAGGGGCAGAGGAAACTCATCAGGTGCGCTTGTTAAAAATATCGGAAAACTTGGGTCCGCAAAGGATATTACGGCGCTTATTGTTCCGTACAGATCGCTTATAGCTTCTGATTCTGTGAAACTGGAGCGTGTATATGCTGCAGGTGTGGACAAAGGTGTTTCAGATCATGGATTTAAACGCAACTGTATCCAACTGCTCCGCCTTGCTGTCATTTCAACAGGGTTGTACGGCGGAAGCAGGCTTGTGCATAATAATCTGAACGGAAAAAATATTTATTCGGACGATGAAGAGCTTATAATATCGTATGCGACGAATCTCGGAATTTATAATCTCAGACTTGACCGTGATTTTCCTATGGCGGATCATGTATCCGCAGGAAACCGCAGCCGTTTTGATACGACGCTTTATCTTAACGGAGGAGACTTCAGAGCGGTATCTCGGGGAGATGCGGAAAGAATACTTGCATCATGCAGTCACTTTCGGGATTATTCAGGTGTTGTAAGAATGAATTCCGAAAAGCGTGATGAGCTTCGCAGATATGTTACTGCCGCAGCAAAAAACAGTTGTCGTGTTATTGCCCTCGCGTCTAAAAAAACACAGTATATAAATCTTCGCCGGATTGTAGCAAATCAGAGTGATCTTATTTTTGAGGGATTTCTTGTAATAAGCGAGCCGCTGATAGAGGGAGCGGCACGTAATATTGTTGCATGCCGCGAAGCCGGAATTCGTGTAATTATGACATGCGACGGTCGGAGTGAAACCGGAGTCATGACAGCAAAATCATTGGGAATTGTTTCGGATGACAGCCGGATTGTAAGCGGAGAACAGATTTCGGGTATGAAGCCGGATATATTCCGTATAAATATTCCTCTTTACGATCTATACATCGGATTGAGTTCATCTCAGCTTGAAACACTTGTCTCATTTATGAAAGCTGACGGCGCTGTAGTCGGAATAGCAGCTGACAGGCTCGGACAGTTGTCTGCTATGCGTGACGGAGATGTGGGCTTTGCTCTGCAAAGCGGAGCCGCATCGCCGCATGGAGGATCGGTGCGTGTACCGATCGTTACAAACGTAAGCATAGAACATTCATGTCCGGCAGATGCCGCGCTTATGTTTTATTCCGATGTTGTACTTTGTTCTCCTGATATACGCGGATCGGGCGGTTTTAACGGTATGGTCGGAACTGTGAAAAGCTCTGTTCAGATATACCGCAATGTATTGCGTGTCTCATCATATTTGCTTACGGTGCAGATCGCAAGGCTTGCTATTGTACTTTGGAGTGTGATTTCCGGATATTTTGTTCTTACTCCTGTGCAGGTGTTATTTTCCGGGCTTATTATAGATTTTGCCGCTGTGTTTACGATAGCCTTTCAACCGCCGTCGACGCATGTGCTGAAATACAGACATGATGTTGATAAAAAGCTTAAAAGACCTTTTTTCAGTAACATAAGATACGTTGTATTTGGCATACTTTGGGCAGCAGTGCTTGTTTTGTTCCCTTATATTCTGAATGCTGCCGGACTTGTATTTGCCGACGGAGAACTTGTTTCATCGTCATTTCTCGGATTTATGATAACTCAGTTTTTTGTAATGTCGGAGATAAAACGGGAACACAGTATATTTGATCCGAATATCAGATTCAGTGCAGTATCGGTGCTTATAGTTCTTTTATGTGTTGCATTTGCAGTGATTTCGGTATTTATCCCCGCGTTCGGTACTCTATTTGGCATTAAGTCTGTCGGAAGTGCAGGAATTGCAGCAATGCTGATTCCGCCTGCATTTATGTTAATTGTTCTGGAGATAGATAAGATAATAAGGGGTTATTCACGTATCAGTAAGTATATCGGAAAAATTATTTCAAAATTTACATCAAAGAGTCGTCCAGCGATAGAACCGGATGCAGCCGGAATCGGTGGTTCAGAGAAATCGGAAGTACCTGTAAGGACTGGTTTTGATTCAAATCTGTTTGAAGGCTTTGATTTTGATGAATTTATCGCTTCGTCTATAGGTTTGAGTGACGGTCAGAATAATAATATTACGTC
>CALGZV010000259.1 GCA_937934385.1 uncultured Clostridia bacterium
TAGTCCTCAATATATTGTCGGCATCAAAAACAATATATCCGTCATAATTTTCTATACCGTAATCTTTATCTATTCTGTCAAATAAAAATTCGAGTGCATATCCCTTACGGGCATGTCCGGGATCATCTCTTTCATAGACATTTGCGCCGTGCGCACGGCAAATTTCAGAGGTTTTATCTGTGCAGTTATCCGCAACAACAAACACATCAACAAGCGACATGTCATAGTCCTGCGCCTGTATACTGTCCAACAGATTGCCTATGACTTTTTCTTCATTGCGCGCTGCAATAACTATTCCGTATTTATGAAGCCGCGATGTCTCTGTAAATGTTTTTTCCTTTGCAAAGAACCCTATCACCATATAAACAAATTTATACAGTGTAAGTACCGTAACCGCAGCCGTTATACAGCTCAATATTCCGATCAGCATAAAGTGCTCCTAAGCGTATCAAATTCAAAACCTTATTAAAGCAACACGGTCATTTCCGCCGTAATCCTTATATATATCGCACGTCTTTGCGCCGTGTGCGGACGCAACCGATCTGATACAGTCCGCCTGGTCATAACCGATCTCAAACAAAAACGCCCCACCGTTTTTTAAAAGCAGAGGATAAACGGACAGAAACATATCATAAAAATCAATTCCTGTCTTGCCGCCGTCAAGCGCAGCGCGGGGCTCCCTTTTTACCTGCTCCGAAAGCGTGTCTATAACATCAGTCCGTATATACGGAGGATTTGATACGATTACATCATATATTTCATCGGTCAGACCGTTAACAAGGCGCAACTGTTCGACGCAGTCGTCCGACATTGCGTCCGCCTGAATAATCCTTAACCTATCGGAAACACCGTTATCCACAGAATTGAGCCGTGCAATCTCGGCCGCTCTTCCGTAAAGCTCCACCGCATCCGCAGACACATCCGGTCGCTCGCAAAGAGAAGATATCGCGATACATCCGCTGCCGGTACAAAGATCCAAAAAACGGCCGTTTTCCGGAAGCATACACGCAAGTTTTTCCACAAGAAGCTCGGTATCGGATCTCGGGATAAGTACATCAGGCGATACACGGTATGTCTGCCGCCAAAAATACCATTCTCCTATAATATAAGCGAGCGGTTCCCCGGCTTCAAGCCGGGATACCGCCGCTCTGTACTCCGCTTCGGCACGGAAATGTTCCCTTAAAAATCTTTCCTCACGATCGGTCATTATTCTTCTTTTCCTTCAGATACATCATCCGTATTTGAATTATCAGAATCTCCGGTTTCATTCTGCTTCACTTCTACGGAAGAAACATCGTCGGCCTTCTGTTCTGCCGCGGCAGCGTTCTTTCCGGCTGCATATTCCGGAAATTCTTCCGGCATACAGCTTTTAAGCGCATCGATAGCGACCGCAAGCTGATCAAGATCAGGCTCCCGTGTGGTTATCCTCTGCATCCAGAGTCCCGGAGCCGACAATGCCCTTACAACTGCATTATCATGCTTTCCGGCATACATAAGAAATTCATAGCCTATACCTATAACAAAAGGAAGCATGACAAGCTTTGTCACCAATCTTAAGAATATATTATCCCATGTAACAAACGGAAGCGAATATATAATTATTGAAATCGCGATCATAACGAACATAAAGCTCGTTCCGCAGCGAGGATGAAAACGCTTGAATTTCTTTGCATTCTCGGGAGTCAACTCCTCCCCTGCCTCATAACAGAAAATCGACTTATGCTCAGCGCCGTGGTATTCAAAGGTCCGTCTTATATCTGGCATGAGCGAGACTGCCCACAGATATACAACAAAAATAACTACTTTAATAAGACCTTCGATAAGATTCTTAAACCACCCGAGCCCGCCGCCGGTAATACTGTCCGCAAGCTTTGTAAGCCATATCGGAAGAACAAAGAAAATTCCGACTCCGAGCGCAACGCCGAGTACAGCCGATATAACCATAATAATATCCATTATACTTTTGCCGAACTTTTCGCGCAGCCATTTCTCAAATTTCGATTCCTCTTCCTCGTCATCAATTCCGTAGGCCTCCGCCGATATCGAAAGAGTTTTATAGCTCAGCATAAGCATTTCAACAAAATTGACAGCTCCGCGTATAATCGGAATATTGAGAAACTTATATTTTTTTCTCAACGACACAAATTCCCGGTTTTCGGTAACAATACTTCTGTCTTCTCTGCGGACAGAAACCGAATATTTATCTTTGTGTCTCATCATAACGCCCTCGAGTACGGCTTGTCCTCCGACAACTCCGAGACGCGGGTTTCTGAAAGTATTTTTATCCATAATTTATCGCCTTTCAGTTTAGATATAAATAAAGCATTTTATTCGAACAATCCTGATTCATTATAGCACGTCCGGCAGTTAAAGTCAATTAAACCACTCATCGTTTAAATAAATTTACATATTATATGTATTATCCAAAAAAGCGCCGTTTCCGGCGCTTTTTAATTTCAATCTTATTCCTGTTTTTGCTGTGCTTCCGCAATAACCTTCTGTGCAAGCTGGGCAGGAAGCTCCTCATACCTCACAAAATAGTAGGTAAAGCTGCCCTTTCCCTGAGCCATTGCGCGCAGCGCAACTGTGTAATCGCTCATCTCCGACTTCGGAACGTCGGCGCTTACAATCTGATATCCCTTTTTATCCTCACACGGATCTATTCCGTTTACACGTCCGCGGCGCTTATTAAGATCGCCCATAATATCACCGACAATATCTCCGGGAACACAGACTTTAAGCTCGCCCACAGGTTCAAGAATAACCGGATTTGCAGCCGAAAGCTCCTTATATGCTAAATTTGCCGCTATTTTAAACGCCATTTCCGAGGAATCCACATCATGATACGAACCGTCATAAAGGTCGGCCGCGAGTCCTGTCATAGGAAATCCGGCAAGCACGCCCTTCTGCATAGATTCGGAAAGCCCTTTTTCCACCGCAGGGAAATACCCCTTCGGCACGCTTCCTCCGACAACAGATTCGGTAAATTTAAGTCCGTCTCCGTCATACGGCGCAAAATGAATTTTTACATGTCCGTACTGTCCGTGACCTCCGGATTGCTTTTTATGTTTTCCTTCCGCATCTATCTTCTTTTTTATAGCCTCACGGTATGCGATTTTAGGATCGCTCATATCTACCGTTACACCGTAACGCGTTTTAAGTTTTGCCGCAACAACGTCAAGGTGTATATCACCGAGACCGGAGATAAGCAGCTGTTTTGTCTCGGCGTCATTTTCAAAGCGGATCGTATAATCTTCCTCAAGCAAGCGGCTTATTCCCGACGCTATCTTATCCTCATCGCCCTTGGCCTTAGGCACTACCGCCTTTGTATAGAAAGGCTCGGGAAAGCTCAGACCGAGATACTCTTTCATAGAAGCGTTTGAAGCAAGCGTATCTCCGGTATCCGTTCCGGTCAGTTTTGCTATCATGCCTATATCGCCGCAGGCCAGCGAATCCACTTCCGTCTGTTTTTTACCTCTTATCGTATATATGTGTGCCATTCGCTCAGACACACCGGAACGAAGATTTGTAAGCGTCATCTGATTTGTAAGCGTTCCTGTCATTACCTTAAAGAACGTCATTTTTCCTACGAAAGGATCGGCAACGGTCTTGAAAACAAACAGCGCGGTATCCGAATCGTCTTTATCTATAGCAATATCCTCGCCGTCATTTGACTTCTCCGCGCCCTTCGCCGTACAGCGCGGAAAAGATTCGGCAACAGTATCCATAAGCGTCTCAATGCCCCACATTTTTGCCGCCGATCCGCACAGCACGGGCACGATACTGCCGTGTATTATTCCCTCATGAATAGCCTCGACAGCTTCATCGTAGGTTATTGGAGTTCCCGCGAAATATTTCTCCATAAGCTCGTCACTGACTCCGGCTATAGCTTCAAAAAGCATGTCGCGGTATTTTTCTACGACCTCATCATATCCGTCGGGAATCTCTCCCTCAGTATGAGCGCCTGTCTTGTCATAGATATAGGTTTTTTTATCGATAAGCTTGATAAATCCGGTAACTTTATCTCCTTCAACCATCGGTATCATAAGCGGGCATACCGAAACTCCGAAGGCGTCGTGAAGCTGTGTAAACACTCTGTTGAAACGGCATTCGGGATCGTCAAACTTATTTACAAAAAAGGCCTTTGGAATTCCCGCTTCCGTTGCGCGGTCCCACGCAAGCTCGGTGCCGACTTCAATTCCGGCCTTTCCGTCAACAACGATGACGGCGCTGTCGGCAACGCGAACTCCCTCGACCATCTCCCCGACAAAATCAAGATATCCGGGAGTATCGATAATGTTTATTTTTACGTCCTTCCACATAAGCGGAGCAATTGCGGTCTGAAGTGTAAATCCTCTTTTTATTTCCTCGGGATCATAGTCACATACGGTATTACCGTCAACAGGCGTACCAAGCCTGTCGGTCTCTTTAGCTATATAGAGCATAGCTTCAGATACAGAAGTTTTTCCGGCTCCCCCGTGTCCGAGAAAGCATACGTTACGAATTTGTTTTGTGACTGTCATAGCCATGGCTTAGAGCTCCTTTACTGTTTTTTATAATATCGAATGACATAACTGAGTTATACGCCACTCTATAATATATTCAAATATTGTTCAGGATCAATCTATGCAGTTGTTTTTCTGAAAAAAACTGTTATTCTCTATAGCTTTTTTAACACTTCTCACAAATTATTATACATCTATTCCAAAAATAATGCAAGAGTACAAATAAAAAAAACACTTATGCGTATGTAGAAAAAAAGGAGTATTTTTTGTGCATAATGCACACACTCCCCGTTTTTATTCAGTTTATATTGATCTGCCTGCATCAAAGCCTACCCGCAATATCTGCTGCCCTGCATAGAACATCTGCGCACAAATTCCTTATCAATTTCATTCATAACGACAAATTTCTTTTTACTCCATCCCGGAGCTATCAAACGGTCGGCTGTTCCGTCTCCGGTAACGCGTCCGATAACCGTTTCGGCAGGCATAAGCTCAATCTGAGATACAACGACCGAAACATAGTCTTCAAGAGTCATAACATCAAATTCGCCGCGCATATACTGCCCCGCCATCCTAGTTCCGTCCATAATATGAAGAAGATGTATCTTAAGGCTGTGCGGACGCAGCTTTGCCAGTTTTTCGGCTGTAATGCACATCATTTCCGGACTTTCACCCGGAAGTCCGTTTATAATATGAACACAGACATTTATTCCGCGATTTGAGAGTTTCTCATAAGAACGCAAAAATTCATCGTAACTGTGTCCGCGGTTTATTTTTTCCGCCGTAGAATCAAATGCCGTCTGAAGACCCAGTTCAACAACAAGAAATTTCTCTTTTGCAATATTTTCAAGCAGATCAAGCGTCGGTTCAGGCAGGCAATCGACACGTGTAGCAATATTCATTCCCTCCGTCCCTGGAATCGACAAAATCTCACGGTAAATACTCTCAAGCCTTTGTAAAGGTGCATATGTATTCG
>CALGZV010000260.1 GCA_937934385.1 uncultured Clostridia bacterium
GCTGTCTGTTTTTCCGACATATGTATATTTTGTCTTGCGCGCAAAACCGTGCAGATTCATTTCGTATGTCTTACCCCGATATGTGTACTTTCCTTCGGTCAAGCGTCCGCATATAGGAAAAAGATTGTACGCACGTCCGGACCAATATTCGGGATCGCCCTGCCAGAGATATTCAAAGCCGTCCGACTTTGTTTTAAGAGAAAAAAGCTCCGCACCTATGTCGTTTACTTCAACAGCGATAAAATCGTTTTCAAGTGTATAAATCATATCTTTAGCTCCTTTAATATAATTTTATTCAGATCTGATGAGCATGCTCACCGTGTAAAAAGAAATCCGGCTCATCATAATTTATTTGTGCAAAAAGGATCTGTACCGTTCAATATCCGGCGCTCCTTACTATAAATATGCAGCGGGAATTAAGCTTTTGACAATCTATATCCGCGTGCAGGTTCAATCCCTCGTAAATAAGGAACAAAATCCGCCGCATCAAAAATAACCTTCATCTTACTTAAATTATATTTTATCATATCTGTCAGCAATTTGCAATAATTTTATTATTATATTCACACAAATATTAAAAAGTTAT
Source organism: uncultured Clostridia bacterium (assembly GCA_937934385.1). Lineage (GTDB taxonomy): Bacteria > Bacillota > Clostridia > Oscillospirales > CAG-272 > UMGS911. The sequence continues at coordinate 587 of CALGZV010000260.1, forward strand.
CTTTTTTTGTCGGAAAGGTTGACATTTTGTAAAATAAATGTTATACTTTGGACGTAATAAATCTTTAATACTGGTACAGAGAGACCGCAAGATTTACAATATCAGGCTATATTATGATGTATGGGCGCTTCACGGCACCGTAATAAGCAAAAATGCGGTTTGATCTTACCTGTCTCTCTGGGTAAGATTTTTCTTTATTGATAAGACCGGTTGAAAAACAACTGATAAAACACCGATGCCCGTCACACCGAAAGGAGAACACCGATGGCAGCACTCAAAGCATCAATAATGGACGGCGATACAATGCGGCGGACCGTCAGGCGGATTTCGTATGAAATAATCGAAAAAAACAAAGGTACTGCTGACCTTTGCATAATCGGAATAAAAAGGCGCGGCGAGGTTCTTGCCGAAATGATAGCCGAAAATATCCGTCTGTCAGAGGGAACCGACATTCCATGCGGTGCGGTCGACGTCGGATTCTACAGGGACGATCTCGGAAAAATGCAGGAAAATCCGATTGTAAACGGAACCGACCTTACGTTTGATGTCGCCGGTAAATGCATCGTCCTTGTTGACGACGTACTATATACAGGACGGACGGTGCGCGCGGCAATAGAGGCAATTTTTTCACTCGGCAGACCGAAAGCCATAAGGCTTGCAATTCTGATCGACCGCGGTCACAGAGAACTGCCGTTCCGTGCGGACTATATCGGTAAAAGCATTCCGACGTCGGCAAGCGAACGCGTCGCGGTAATGCTCCCGCCGTATGACGACCGCACGGGCGTTGAACTGTACGGAGAATGATTCGTACAGATATACTTCCCCTAACATTATCGGTGAAAAATCACCGTTTTGTAAATTTAATATTTTACACGGAGGTATCCTCATGAAACTTATTTACAACGTAGAGGACAAGCCCAGATTCGGAGAAAACGTAGTATTTGCTCTGCAGCAGCTGCTCGCGATAATCGCGGCAACACTGCTTGTGCCGACACTGGTGAACAACATTTCGGAAACAGAAATGATGAGCCAGGCAGCAGCACTTTTCGGAGCCGGCGCAGGAACAATCGTTTATCTGCTTTTCACAAAGATGAAAAGCCCCGTATTCCTCGGCAGCTCGTTCGCGTTCATTTCACCTCTCGCGAGCGCATGTGTATTCGGGTATTTCGGAATATTCCTCGGTGCGGTAATAGCAGGTCTTGTATATGTTATAATCGCAATAATAATTAAGCTCGTCGGTATCGGCTGGGTAGACAAGCTTCTTCCGAAGGTAATAATCGGACCGACGGTTGCGCTTATCGGACTTACTCTCTGCACATCGGCTATCTCAAACGTAAATAACACCTCCGCAGGAGATTATAACCTCGCTGCTATACTCTGCGGTCTGATCGCTTTTGTGGCTATCGTTCTTGCATCTGTAAAAGGCAACAAAACACTGCGTCTTATCCCCTTTATCATCGGAGTTATCGCAGGATATGCGGCAGCAGTTATATGTACTCTTATCGGAAACGCTTCCGATATCGAATCGCTTAAGCTTGTCGATTTCACACCTCTGACAGAGAATTTCAAAACAATAACGGTACAGAGCTTCTTCTCTGTTCCGAAATTCAATTTCATGGAAATGTTCAAGGACGGAGCATCTCTCGCAGGCGGTATGGCAGACTTTGCTCAGATACTTGTTCTGTTTGCTCCTGTAGCACTGGTGGTCTTTGCAGAACATATCGCAGACCACAAAAATCTTTCTTCCGTAATCGACCGCGATCTTATAAAAGACCCCGGTCTGTGCCGCACGGTTCTCGGCGACGGTATCGGTTCAATCGTCGGATCTTTCTTCGGCGGATGCCCCAACACAACATACGGTGAAAGCGTCGGATGCGTCGCCATAACCGGAAACGCGTCTGTATATACTATCGCACTTACTGCTATATTTGCAATGCTTCTTTCATTTTTCACGCCGTTTGTTGAATTCGTAAATACAATTCCGGTATGCGTTGTCGGAGGTATCTGCATTGCGCTTTACGGCTTCATAGCGGTCAGCGGTCTTAAAATGATACAGGACGTCGACCTCGGCGATTCAAAGAATCTTTTCGTTGTAAGTGCAGTTCTCGTAACGGGAATCGGCGGACTTCAGCTTCAGTTCGGACCGGTCACAGTAACAAATATTGCAACCGCTCTTATCGTCGGTATTATAATAAATCTTATCGTTTCTTCAGGTAAAAAGAAAAGCGAATAATCGGTAAACTGAAATTTCAGGTCAAATACTTAAAACCCTCCGGAAAAAATCCGGAGGGTTTAATTACAGTCAGAATAAAAACAAATTAAATATATCGGCATTATAAGTTCCGGTTTTATTATCAACGTATAATAACATCAGATATTTTCTTCTGTAAAACTGAAAATCCGCATTACACTCTGATACAAAAACTTTTTCGTTCTGTTATATAAATGATGCTAAGTGTTCTGTAAGCAAACGTATACATTCCGCTCTGCACATTCCACATAATAAAACTGCTGTATCACATAAAATACAGAAGCACAAACATTCCGATATATTGTTCCTGTGACAGCGCTTTATCATCTTTACACAATACTCGCAAACAATAAGCATTGCCCTCCCGCAAAATTACTTTGCGGGAGGGCAGCCTCTTTAATCGCTTATTCTCGCTCGTACCGGATTATTCCGGATAGGGGATAACGAACGAAAATGAAGTTAACTAAATTTTTATTCTGCTGCAGCGATGAGCTTCATAAGAGCTACAAGGTCCTTAGCGTTGGTATTTTTATCTCCGTTGATATCAGATGTACCAACGATCTCAACATCTTCGCCTGCAATAAACTTCATAAGACGAATAAGGTCTTTAGCATTGACAACGCCGTCGCCGGTTACATCGCCGAGATTATCGGGAGTAGGCTCGTCGGTATCACTTACATCAGGCTCTTTGGTATCGCTTACATCGGGTTCCTTTGTATCACTTACATCGGGTTCCTTTGTATCACTTACGTCGGGTTCCTTTGTGTCGCTTACAAAAGGATCCGTTTCTGTATCATCCGGAGGAACTACAGTG
>CALGZV010000261.1 GCA_937934385.1 uncultured Clostridia bacterium
GCACAATAGATTTCGAAAGTTTTTTCAAAACCGTTTCGCCGCTGTACGGCGGAACGGTAACTCTCGAGTCTCCGTCGCTGTATGACGGCGGCAGGGTGGATGTCGGCGAGCTGAATGAATCGCTGGAGTTTATAAGAAAACATATGGCTGCGGCAGATTCATGACCGCATGAAAGGAAGTATAATATGTCAAAAAAATTTATGGATAACGATTTCCTGCTTTCGGGAGATGCGGCAAAGCAGTTCTATCATACATATGCCGAGCAGCTCCCTATAATTGATTACCACTGCCATGTGTCTCCGCAGGAGATCGCGCAGGACAAGCGCTACAGCAATATAACCGAGATATGGCTCGGCGGAGACCACTACAAGTGGCGCGCTATGCGCTCATGCGGTGTTGACGAGAAGTATATAACGGGAGACGCGTCGGATTATGAAAAGTTCCGTGCATTCGCGCAGTGTATGCCGAAGCTGATAGGCAATCCGCTGTATCATTGGTCACATCTTGAGCTTCGGAGATATTTCGGATACAGCGGTATACTTTCCGGAAAGACATGCGACGAGGTCTGGAAGCTGACCGCGGAAAAACTTGCCGAGCCGGATATGAGCGTGCGCGGCATAATAAAAGCGTCACGCGCCGACGCGCTCTGTACGACAGACGATCCTGCCGACACTCTCGAATGGCACAGAATTATCGCGGCGGACAGCAGCTTTGATGTAAAGGTTCTTCCTGCGTTCCGTCCGGACAAGGGTATAAATATCGAGCGCGACGGCTGGGCGGAATATATCCGCACGCTTTCGCAGGTTTCGGGAGTACAGATCACTGACCTTGAATCACTTAAGGAGGCGTACCGCGCTCGGATCGCATTCTTTGCGGAAAACGGATGCGTTACCGCGGATCACGGTATAGACGACGAGATACCGTTTGCTTACGAGCCTAACCGTGTACATATAAACGAGATATTCTGCACTGCGCTGAAAAACGGAAAATGCACGGACGCGCAGGAGATAAAGATATTCAAGACCGAGATGCACCGCTTTTTTGCGGCGGAGTACGCCGCGCGCGGTTGGGTAATGCAGATACATTTCGGAGTGCTTCGCAACGCATGCACGGATATGTATAAAAAGCTCGGAGCGGACTGCGGATTTGATATTATAGGCGGCCGCAGCAGCGTAACTGAGCTTGCGCGCCTGCTTGATCTCTTTGCAAGCTCGGACGGACTTCCGAGAACCGTTCTTTATTCGATAAATCCTGCCGACAATGCGGCGATAGGCGCGCTGCTCGGCGGTTTTCAGCTTTCCGACGGCAGCGGCATGCCGCGAATAATGCAGGGAAGCGCATGGTGGTTTAACGATAACAAGAGCGGTATGCGCGATCAGATGATATCGCTTGCAAATCTTTCGTCTCTAGGCTGTTTCCTCGGAATGCTCACAGACAGCAGAAGTTTTCTTTCATATACGCGTCATGAATATTTCAGACGAATATTCTGCAATCTTATCGGAGAATGGGTGGACAGCGGAGAGTATCCCGCCGATACCGAAGCGCTCGCCGAGCTTGTTATGGATGTTTGCTATAACAATGCAAAGAACTTTTTCGGATTTTAAACTGTTCCTCCTCTGCTTTAAGTATCTGTTTAAGATCTTCTTAAAATTTTCTTATGTAAACTTAATCCCGGAAATTTCAGAAAAATACTTGACAAAACGGTTTTTAAAGTGTATTATTGTGTCAGTACAGTAGTACACTTTACGGAGGTATGATCGGAAATGCTTGAAACAAGAAATTTATATAAGAAGTATAAACCGAAAAAAGGAGTTCCTGTAACTGCGATCGACAATGTGTCGCTGAAATTTCCGGACAAGGGAATGATATTCCTGCTCGGAAAATCCGGAAGCGGTAAGTCAACGCTTTTGAATCTTCTTGGAGGTCTCGATCGGTACGACAGCGGAGAGATCATCATAAAGGGAGTTTCATCAAAGGATTTTGACCAGCAGCACTTTGATTCGTACAGAAATACATATGTCGGATTTATTTTTCAGGAGTACAATGTTCTCGATGAGTTTACCGTCGGTGCAAACATAGCTCTTGCGATCGAGCTTCAGGGCAGAAAGGCGGAAAACGACGAAATAAACCGCATTCTTGCTGAGGTCGATCTTGAGGGGTACGGCGGCAGACGCCCGAATGAGCTTTCGGGCGGACAGAAGCAGCGTGTTGCAATAGCCGGTGTTATTGCTATGATGCCGAGATGCATTATATTTGACGAGTCTACGGCTATGCTTGATCCGTCCGGGCGCGCAGAGGTTATGGAGACGATAAAGACGCTTAACCGCGACCACGGAATAACTGTACTCCACATAACGCATAACATGAATGAGGCTATAGACGCCGATCGCGTTATTGTTATCAATGACGGCGAGGTTTTTGCCGATGATATTCCGCGGAGGGTGTTTTCCCGTGTTGAAGACCTTCAGCGTATAGGGTTGGACGTTCCGCAGGTGACCGAGCTGATATACGAGCTTAAAAAATCCGGTTTCGGCGGAGTGAAGGATTTGCCTGATGATATAATTTCCGAGGAGGAAGGCGCGCAGGCGCTTGCTGCGATTCTTAAATAGCGGCAGATAATGAATATTTACTATGGCAGGATTGGAATTTAAAAATATATCGTATATTTACGGAGTCGGAACGCCTTTTGAAAAAAAAGCGCTTGATGATGTCAGCGTATCCTTTGAAAGCGGATGTATCACCGGACTTATCGGACATACAGGTTCGGGAAAGTCAACGCTTGTTCAGCTTGCAAACGGACTTTTGAAACCTACATCCGGGCAGGTGCTTCTTGACGGTAAGGATATATGGGAGGAACCTAAAAAGATAAGAGACGTGCGTTTTCGCGTCGGTCTTGTTTTTCAGTATCCTGAATATCAGCTTTTCGAGGAAACGGTGTATAAGGATATCGCATTCGGTCCTGTAAACATGGGACTTTCTCCCGAAGAGGTTAAAAAGAGAGTTGAGGCGGCGTCATTCTTTGTGGGACTTGAAAGTTCACTGCTTGAAAAATCGCCGTTTGAGCTTTCGGGCGGACAGAAGCGCAGAGTCGCTATCGCCGGAATAATAGCTATGTCGCCTGAGATACTTATACTCGACGAACCTGCGGCAGGTCTCGATCCTATGGGGCGTGAGGAAATCCTCGGCGGCATAAGGTCATATCAGCGTGAGTGCGGTAATACAGTTGTAATTGTTAGCCACAGCATGGAGGACATGGCGAGATATGCCGATCGCATTGCCGTTATGAACAAAGCGAAGCTTTATCGCAGCGGAAGCTGCGATGAGATTTTCGGAGATGCGGATTCGCTTGTTTCCGTAGGACTTGACGTTCCGCAGATAACAAGGCTTATGCTGCGGCTGAAAGAACTTGGAGTCCCTGTCAGAGACGGTATTTTTACCGTGTCGGATGCACGGGATGAACTGAACAGACTTTACCGTCAAAGGTACGGAAGCTGATTTAAATTTTTGTAAGAGGCTTGTTTTATTATGCTAAAGGATATCACGCTCGGACAGTTTTTTCCGGGTAACTCTCTTCTTCACAGGATAGATCCGAGAATAAAGATCATCCTTACGATCATATATATAGTCGGCGTATTTCTTGCGGATACCGTAAGCGGATTTATTCTTATAGCGTTGTTTACATTTGGACTTATGCTTATAAGCAAAATACCTGTCAAAACGGTTATAGTCGGAATGAAACCGCTGCTGTTCATAATAATATTTACGGTTATCGTAAACGTGTTTTTTACAAAAGGAGATCATCTTCTCTTTGAGATCGGATTTGTACATGTGTATACCGAGGGACTTATGCTTGCTTTGCTTGTTACCGTGCGTATTGCGGCGCTGCTTGCCGGAACGAGTATAATACTTACTTATACAACGTCTCCGACTGCGCTTACAGAAGGTATTGAACGGCTTTTGATGCCTCTCTCTTATCTTCATGTCCCTGTTCATGATTTTGCGATGATGATGACGATAGCGCTCCGGTTTATTCCTACCCTTATAGAAGAGACGGATAAAATAATGAACGCACAGCGGGCGCGCGGAGTTGATTTTTCTCACGGAAACCTGATCGAGCGCGGAAAAGCACTTATCCCGGTGCTTATTCCTTTGTTTCTTTCTGCAATACGACGCGCAGGAGATCTTGCGACCGCAATGGAATGCCGCTGTTATCACGGCGGCAAAGGAAGGACACGTATGAATACAAGCAGACTTTGCGTCGCTGATTTTGCCATGCTTGCTGTGTTTGTTATATTTTGCGCAGTAACTGTTTTGGCCGGAAATCATTTTCCGATATACTGCGTTTCAGGACTTTGAGCTTTGGTGATTTTAGACGATCCGTTATACAGCATGGGCGTAACGCTTTTAAATTTGATGTGAAGTAAGTTTTAAGGAGTCTGCGATTATGAAGTTTTTGCTGGAGCTTGCTTTTCTCGGAACGGGATACGGCGGATGGCAGGTGCAAAAAAATGTACGTACCGTTCAGCAAACGCTTCAGAATGCAGTCGAGGCGGCGTTCGGAAGGAGGTTGCCTGTGACCGGATGCAGCCGGACGGACAGCGGCGTTCATGCTAATATGTTTTGCTGCACTGTCGAGACAGACAGCGAGTCTAATAGAATACCGATCGACAAAATTCCTGTTGTACTTAACTCATTCTTGCCGGAGGATATATCTGTTTACGGAGCAAGAACCGTACCTGACGGATTTCATCCGAGGTACAGCGCGGTCGGCAAGGAATATAAATATGTTATCTGGAATGGCAGATTGCGCGATCCGTTTATGGCGGGACGTTCGTATTTTTATCCGAAGCGCCTTGATGATAAAAAAATGTCTGTTGCGGCAGAATATTTTAAGGGAGAACACGATTTCGCGTCTTTTATGTCTGCCGGATCGAAGATCACCGATACGGTGCGCCATATATACAATGTATCGGTAGTCAGAGAGGGTGACACAGTTTATTTCACTGTGTCGGGCAACGGTTTTCTGTACAATATGGTGCGGATAATGACGGGAACTCTCATAGGAGTTTCTGAGGGACGGTTTTCGTCGGACGGAGTTGCGGAAATAATTGAAGCCCGTAACCGAGGCGCTGCCGGAGTAACCGTTCCGGCCTGCGGTTTGTATCTTAACAGGGTATTTTATCCTGAGGCGGACAGTGGAGCAAATTTTGTTCCGTGCGGGAAATAGATAAATTCTACGGAAGGAGGGATACGGATGAGTAAAGAACGCAGCGGTGAAAATATGCATAAAGAGATATCCGGTACAGATACTTATAAAAGCGAAAAAAAAGAAAACGTGTCTGACGTGCGTAAATTGAAGGCTGAAAAGGATAAACCGTCTTCAGCGGACAGCAGAAAGCGTGGAGATAAAGAGCGTGAATTCGCAGAAAAGGCTTCAGATAAAAAATCAAAGCAAAATATTTCTTCAGATGATGAAAAGCGGGATAAGAAATCTGAGTCTTCTGTATCGGTAAAAGGCGGTAAGGGCGAAAGCAGAGCGCTTATGCGGACTGAGAAAAAATCCGGCAAAAGTGTGGCTTCGTCGGAAACTTCCGGAAAGAATTTTATTAAGCGTTCGGTATCTGCATCCCTTGAAAAAGAGGCTCAGCGCGAGCGCGAAGCAGCTCTTGCAGGAGTCAACACATATT
>CALGZV010000262.1 GCA_937934385.1 uncultured Clostridia bacterium
CCTATAACATTTGATGCGGATACTACTGTACAAGCACCCCAGGCGTCGTAGCTGTATCTTGCAACTTCTTTTGCGTCCTTATCGACAATTGCGATGATATCTCCCTGGAGATTCTTTCTGAAGTAGTACGGTACATTATTGTAGATAATACCGCAGATACTGTCCTCATTATCGTACATAGGAACAAGTGTAGTATTTCCGTACGTTTCGCGGAGTATCTTTGTTCCTTCAAGGGTATAGGTATGTTTTACACCGTTGTTGGTTTTGCTTGTTCTGATTCCGTTTGCGTTATAGGTATAGCTTAAGTTACCGAATGACTTGAGCTGTCTGCCTTTTTCCCATGTGAGAGTGTGGCCGAGATATGAGGTCGGGTTGCCCTGCTTATCGTAGGAGATTGTCTCATCTCCGACCTTTGTCAGCAGGTCTTTCCATATGCATTCATTCAATAATTGAATATATTTTTACTCCACTCCAAGTAGATATAACAATTTTATTCGGAGATATTTCCATAATATTTTGTACACCATAATCTATTTGTTTATTAGCTAAAATAGATTTAGTTTCAGCATCTACAATATATATTTCTGAATGTGTTCCGACATAATATTTTTTTCGGTCATATGAAAGACAAATTTTATATATACCGTCATTAGTGGATACATTCTCCAGTCCAAGTGCGGTTGATAAATTGGTCAGTTCGTCAAAGTCTTCACGTTTAATATTTAAGTCTTTAAATAAATCAGAAAATGAAGTTGTAATCTTTTTTGAAACAGGAAGTGACAAATATTCAATAACCTTACCATTTAAATCACAGCGAAATGTATTTGAAAAATTATACATAATTACAGTATTTGTAGCAGCTTCATATTCGGCATAATATATACCATCATTGCAAATATCTATATTACAAATAGAAAATTTTTCAAAAGATGTACCGTCAAACCAAATCATATCCCAACAGTCTATTTGATCGAGTTCAGATTTTTTTCGATCAAGTCCTATTAGTAGATATTTATTGAGTTCTTTTACAGGCTCAATACTATTAATATAGTATTTTTCGAAAATCATATCCTCAAACAACATATTATCTGTCAAACTATAGCAACGTAATGCAGAATCTGATGCTTTTCTATCACTTAGAGCAAGATATATCAATTTGCTGTCAAATGACCAACATCCCCTACCCTCCAGATTACCGTTATACTTGCCTCTGATAGTATATTTTTTATATGAAAAGTCGTTTAAATCAACAAGATAAAATATGTTACTATTTGAAATAAGAAGTAATTTTGTTTCATCCGGAGAAATACGCGCATGATAAATATATGATAATTTTTCTACTGTATTAAGTAAATTAAGTTCTCTATCACATATAAATGCTCGTTGCCCTGTACAAAATACACTGTACTTTTGGGAAAAACAAAAGTCTTTTGCATATTTTAAAAAATCATATTTCAGTTGTTTGAACTTCATCTTGCTGTAACCTTCCCGGAATATAAATTATTCCGGGAAGTCCTTTCTATTAATTACTTTATACTATGCAACTTGCAGCTTTTAAGAATGTTCCTATCATTGTCAATCCTGCAATAATAGCATATTTTCTATCATTTTTAGTTCTCTTAGTAGCTGCACAGGCGCGAAGAACCATATCAACAGCAGCAATATAAGCATTTGTATGAAGATGTCTATGCAATGTATTTTTAATACTTACAAGATTACTGGGGTGCTGTACAGTCAACCCATTATCCATAAGTAGCTTTTGTGTCAAAAAGGCTCTAGTATCAGCTTGAGCGACAATATGATGAACTTCATTATTATTATATTTTCTGCCTTTTCTTGCTTTATCAATTACGTCAGAAATTACATTAGCTAAATATCCAATACCATTTACTGCCAACATAATTATCGATGTTATTAATTGATTTACTAAACTTCTAAATTTGTAATCGAAAAAATATAGAAATGTAAATGTAAAAAGTGCCAAAATCGCAACAAGTGTACTAAGTGAAATAGTTATTGCAAAGTATCCGATATTGTCTATATAATTTGGAGAACTGTTATAACAATAAGTGTATAAATTGTTTTCTATTGAATTTGATGCTTTGCCGATAAAATCTATACTATCCGCATTAATAAACCTACCGACAGCGGGATCGTAGTATCTGCTGTTGAGGTAATATAGCTTATTCTCAATATCGTAGTAATAACCTCTGTAACGGAACGGATTTGCATAACCTATAACATTTGATGCGGATACTACTGTACAAGCACCCCAGGCGTCGTAGCTGTATCTTGCAACTTCTTTTGCGTCCTTATCGACAATTGCGATGATATCTCCCTGGAGATTCTTTCTGAAGTAGTACGGTACATTATTGTAGATAATACCGCAGATACTGTCCTCATTATCGTACATAGGAACAAGTGTAGTATTTCCGTACGTTTCGCGGAGTATCTTTGTTCCTTCAAGGGTATAGGTATGTTTTACACCGTTGTTGGTTTTGCTTGTTCTGATTCCGTTTGCGTTATAGGTATAGCTTAAGTTACCGAATGACTTGAGCTGTCTGCCTTTTTCCCATGTGAGAGTGTGGCCGAGATATGAGGTCGGGTTGCCCTGCTTATCGTAGGAGATCGTATCGTCTCCGACCTTTGTCAGCAGGTCTACATATACGGGCAAATTTCTTACATATAAGTATACTCAAATTATGATAGTATGTCAAGTGTGTTGCCCGGTAGGTTGCAGATACAGCTATCAATTTTGTTTTTAGGGTTATTAAAAGAATTCTAATGTTTTGGATTATAAGAAAACATCCGCATACAGAAACGTATGCGAATGTTTGAGTATTATTTTACAATACAAAAAATGTAATTACTATCTACTTATTTTAAGTATAATCTCTAATCAAAATCATAATAATCGCTTACATCGCCAAGCCATGTATTTTGTATACCTATATTTATACCGACTGTTTTTTTACCATCTCCGCCATATCCACATGATATTTGACCGGAATCCGGAGTATATGAATTATGGTATACATTAATATCATCTTCTGCTTTTATTATATAAAGTGATCTTATTCCGATATTTGTTGGATTATTAGTATCTTTTGATACCCATTCAATTGATAAGCGATAGTTGCCGGATTTAGTATATACCTCAAATCCTACATCATATATTTTTATTTCATCGGTTTCATTAACAGATGGACCACGGCTCATGGTAACATCTTCAAAATCGCCGCTAAAAGAACCATCATAGTATTCTAGCAATTCACTTACAGATGATTCAAATGAATCTGCTTGATGTCTCGCAGAATCCGAAAACAATGAACTAACAGTATCTGCATTTCTGCTCTCTATTGCATTCAATAATTCTTCAAGTTTTTCTTTAGAATCTCGATCATTATTAAACATTTCAGTATCGTGTTTAATTGTTTCTGTTATTATACTTATATCATGTTCAACTATTGCGTAATAGGCCAAACTTGTCATTTTTAAAACTGTCATTCCGCCTATTGCAATACCTTTTCCAATGTTTTCTACCAAAGAACAAGAGTTTAAAATTATCATACTCATTACCAAAATAATAGATGTAATTACTTTTTTTTTCATATCTAATACTCCTTTTTAAAATACAAGTCGTGCCTTAGGCGTTTTATTATAACATGGCGGAAAAGTATATGTCCATTTGTCAGCTTTAGGACCTTCTTTAAATTTTTTATACATGTTTTTATCATCGAAGGTAACCGTATATGTTGCTTGTAGCTCATCTGCTGATACATATAAATATTTAGGATTAAATCCGGTTATCCACCATGTACGTTCATAATGTGAGATTATTTGTTTACCGTTATACTTTAATTCCAACGTCATAAACATTGAAAGATTGGTATCAACAAACCAATGGTATGGACCGCCATAATATATTCCTAATTCAGCTCCGGCACCTAAATTTACATAGCTGCCTTTCCAAACCCCAAAAATATAATTTTTGTTATTATAATTAAACGGGAATTTATCTTTGGCCATACTTGTACCGATGTCAAATGCAATATCATAAAGGTCATTATAACCAAAATATTGCTGCCAACAATCTTTACTTGCATGATATGTACCGTTTTTCTCATACATGTCTAATACTTTTGCGCCTAATCCTGCGGTATCAATGCCTAAAGTCAGAAAGAACTCATTTGTTTGGTTTAATGTATTCCTAACGATCCATTTGAATCCATTTTCAATAATTGTCCAAAACAATCCACCCTTATCATAACGGTTAATTGGACAATTTCCGCAATAAGAATATAAATCGTATGTTGAAATATCATTATTAACTCCTATATATTTATCGGTATTCAAAAAACGACCTATATTGGGATTATAATAACGATTGTTCAAATAATATAGATTATTCTCAATATCGTAGTAATAACCTCTGTAACGGAACGGATTTGCATACCCTATAACATTTGATGCGGATACTACTGTACAAGCACCCCAGGCGTCGTAGCTGTATCTTGCAACTTCTTTTGCGTCCTTATCGACAATTGCGATGATATCTCCCTGGAGATTCTTTCTGAAGTAGTACGGTACATTATTGTAGATAATACCGCAGATACTGTCCTCATTATCGTACATAGGAACAAGTGTAGTATTTCCGTACGTTTCGCGGAGTATCTTTGTTCCTTCAAGGGTATAGGTATGTTTTACACCGTTGTTGGTTTTGCTTGTTCTGATTCCGTTTGCGTTATAGGTATAGCTTAAGTTACCGAATGACTTGAGCTGTCTGCCTTTTTCCCATGTGAGAGTGTGGCCGAGATATGAGGTCGGGTTGCCCTGCTTATCGTAGGAGATTGTCTCATCTCCGACCTTTGTCAGCAGGTCTTTCCATATGCATTCATTCAATAATTGAATATATTTTTACTCCACTCCAAGTAGATATAACAATTTTATTCGGAGATATTTCCATAATATTTTGTACACCATAATCTATTTGTTTATTAGCTAAAATAGATTTAGTTTCAGCATCTACAATATATATTTCTGAATGTGTTCCGACATAATATTTTTTTCGGTCATATGAAAGACAAATTTTATATATACCGTCATTAGTGGATACATTCTCCAGTCCAAGTGCGGTTGATAAATTGGTCAGTTCGTCAAAGTCTTCACGTTTAATATTTAAGTCTTTAAATAAATCAGAAAATGAAGTTGTAATCTTTTTTGAAACAGGAAGTGACAAATATTCAATAACCTTACCATTTAAATCACAGCGAAATGTATTTGAAAAATTATACATAATTACAGTATTTGTAGCAGCTTCATATTCGGCATAATATATACCATCATTGCAAATATCTATATTACAAATAGAAAATTTTTCAAAAGATGTACCGTCAAACCAAATCATATCCCAACAGTCTATTTGATCGAGTTCAGATTTTTTTCGATCAAGTCCTATTAGTAGATATTTATTGAGTTCTTTTACAGGCTCAATACTATTAATATAGTATTTTTCGAAAATCATATCCTCAAACAACATATTATCTGTCAAACTATAGCAACGTAATGCAGAATCTGATGCTTTTCTATCACTTAGAGCAAGATATATCAATTTGCTGTCAAATGACCAACATCCCCTACCCTCCAGATTACCGTTATACTTGCCTCTGATAGTATATTTTTTATATGAAAAGTCGTTTAAATCAACAAGATAAAATATGTTACTATTTGAAATAAGAAGTAATTTTGTTTCATCCGGAGAAATACGCGCATGATAAATATATGATAATTTTTCTACTGTATTAAGTAAATTAAGTTCTCTATCACATATAAATGCTCGTTGCCCTGTACAAAATACACTGTACTTTTGGGAAAAACAAAAGTCTTTTGCATATTTTAAAAAATCATATTTCAGTTGTTTGAACTTCATCTTGCTGTAACCTTCCCGGAATATAAATTATTCCGGGAAGTCCTTTCTATTAATTACTTTATACTATGCAACTTGCAGCTTTTAAGAATGTTCCTATCATTGTCAATCCTGCAATAATAGCATATTTTCTATCATTTTTAGTTCTCTTAGTAGCTGCACAGGCGCGAAGAACCATATCAACAGCAGCAATATAAGCATTTGTATGAAGATGTCTATGCAATGTATTTTTAATACTTACAAGATTACTGGGGTGCTGTACAGTCAACCCATTATCCATAAGTAGCTTTTGTGTCAAAAAGGCTCTAGTATCAGCTTGAGCGACAATATGATGAACTTCATTATTATTATATTTTCTGCCTTTTCTTGCTTTATCAATTACGTCAGAAATTACATTAGCTAAATATCCAATACCATTTACTGCCAACATAATTATCGATGTTATTAATTGATTTACTAAACTTCTAAATTTGTAATCGAAAAAATATAGAAATGTAAATGTAAAAAGTGCCAAAATCGCAACAAGTGTACTAAGTGAAATAGTTATTGCAAAGTATCCGATATTGTCTATATAATTTGGAGAACTGTTATAACAATAAGTGTATAAATTGTTTTCTATTGAATTTGATGCTTTGCCGATAAAATCTATACTATCCGCATTAATAAACCTACCGACAGCGGGATCGTAGTATCTGCTGTTGAGGTAATATAGCTTATTCTCAATATCGTAGTAATAACCTCTGTAACGGAACGGATTTGCATAACCTATAACATTTGATGCGGATACTACTGTACAAGCACCCCAGGCGTCGTAGCTGTATCTTGCAACTTCTTTTGCGTCCTTATCGACAATTGCGATGATATCTCCCTGGAGATTCTTTCTGAAGTAGTACGGTACATTATTGTAGATAATACCGCAGATACTGTCCTCATTATCGTACATAGGAACAAGTGTAGTATTTCCGTACGTTTCGCGGAGTATCTTTGTTCCTTCAAGGGTATAGGTATGTTTTACACCGTTGTTGGTTTTGCTTGTTCTGATTCCGTTTGCGTTATAGGTATAGCTTAAGTTACCGAATGACTTGAGCTGTCTGCCTTTTTCCCATGTGAGAGTGTGGCCGAGATATGAGGTCGGGTTGCCCTGCTTATCGTAGGAGATCGTTTCATCTCCGACCTTTGTCAGCAGGTCTTTCCATACACCGTCTCCGTATGTGTACGCAACGCCGTTCTTGGATTTGATATTACCGTAGTTATCATATGTCATGACATTTACGGCAGTACCGTCCTTTTTTTCCCTGAGAAGCTGACCGAGCGCGTCATATGTATATTCGGTTATACCGTCAACAGAGTCCGTTACCTTGGTAATACGTTCCTCTTTATCGTATTCATATGAGATCGTGCGGCCGTCCGACATAACTATCTGACTTACAAGCTGAGTAGTCGGACTGGATTTCAGTTTTGCCGCTTCCTTGTGTTCGTCGGTGGCATCTCCCGTGTGGTAATGAAACTGTCTCGATACAAAGCCTGTTCCGAGCTGAAGCTCGTCGAATTCCTTGCGTCCGAAGCTGTCTGTCTTTGAATGGCTCGTTACCGTTCGACCGTTTACGGTAAAGTTAGCGACTGTACCGTCGTCCGTATTGGTATAGTTTATAACGTATTTAGTACCGCCTACAGGGATTATCTGCTTGCCTGTAAGCTTACCGTCAGAATCATAGGAGTAGATAACGGAGTTGGTGAGAGTCTTGCCCGTAACAGCCTCTCCGGCGAGTGTGATTATGCTTTCCGCGATACGGACAATTTTTCCATTCTCATACGTATAAGTATACTCGACTTTTGAAAGCATGTCAATAGAGCGGACGATATTTCCCTGACCGTCATATGCATATTTGTAGTGCGCTGTCAGCGTATTTGAAGCGTTGTACCACTTTTCAGCGATCATCTGACCGGTGGAGTTGTAGGTAGCCTTCATCTTATCGCCGTTTGCATAGGTGATCTGCTTGAGTCTGCCGTTTCCATTCTTGTATTCGTAATTTATCAGCTTTTCGGTCTTACCGTCTATGCCGATAGATTCAAGATTGTGGAAAGCGTTGTACGCAAGGGAATACTTCATTCCGTCGCCGCGGGCGATCTCGGTCATATTGTCAAACGCATCGTATTTATACGATACATCTGCAAGCTCGACACAGCATGAGTTCTTGCTTGTAACCTTTGTGGTTCTTCCCGAAGCGTCATACTCGTATGCGGTCTTGTTTCCGAGCCGGTCGGTCACTTCTTCATTGCGTGAGGTTTCACTGTCTACAGTATATTCGGTTTTGTTTCCTCTTGCGTCAGTTTCGCGTACAAGATTGTTTCCGGTATCGTTTCCGGCAAGCTGAGTGTTGTCGGTATTGTATCCGAAAGAGCGGTAGATAGTTCCGAATTCACCGTCTGTAAAGGTAGTTTCGGTAAGAGCATTTCCGAACGCGTCCTTTGCTTCATTGAAAGCCGGCGTATTATCAGCTGCGGTATCCTCGCTGCCGTCTGCGCTGTCGCCTGTATCCGTACTTGTCTCTACAAAATCCTCTGCGGAAAGATGGGTTTCGATATTATCTCTTACAAGCTGAACATTATCAAAGTATGCAGTACCTATATTGTAGCTGTAGTCGCAGTATACGGTGATATTATAAATCATGCGGAATTTCTTTTTGGCGAACTGAATGGACGCGAACTGCCATTCCTCTGTACACGGTGAGAAATCAGCGGTATAGGTTTCGGAGCCGTATTCTTTGAAATAAGTATCGAAGTACCTGATTACGGCGCGCAGGCAGAACCGGGGAGCATTTGCATTATTGCGCTCGCGGTTTACAATGCCGTCTCCTTTTGCCCAGCCGGACAGCGTAAAGGTCTCACGGGTATTTCTGCCTGTTTTAACGGTTACATTCTGTTTCGCATATCTTGAGGAATCCAGACCGCCTCTCATCTGAATCGATCTGTTCATATTAAATACCGAATTTCCGACAGAGTATACGCCTGCTGTTCTGTCCCAGTTGTTTAGACCTCTTTCGAAGCTGCCGTTTTCAAGTATATTATATGCATTGGCAAAAGGATTGCTTTCAAGCTGCGCAGCGTTTATATCAGCAGCGCCTTTTCCGTCAACAAGTATTTCAATTCTGACGTTCTGATCGCATGTCAGCGTGAACGGTGCAACAAGTCTTACATAATCATGATCAAATTTTGAAATATGCTCGCTTTCTGCAAGGACTGTTCCGCCCTCGGTCCTTACACGGATATATGCGCCGGGATCGTCTGTTCCGGTGAATTCGGTCATGACCTTTACATATGCAGAGAAGGTATACTCGCCTGCGGCCAGAGAGTTTGTAAGCTGATAAACTCCGTTATTTGTACAGTTTTCCTGCTTTGAATGCATAATGATCAGGTTTTTGCCGAATTTTGTACGTGATTCATTCAGAAGGGAAGTTATGCTGAAATCACTGAGGTTCGCAGACATGTTTGTCCAGCTGTCGAGCGATCCAAAGTTATGGTCTGCGAGCAGGTTATTGTTATTGATTACAACCGAACCGCTGCCGGAATAAGGATTGATTCCGCTTGCCCCGGCTTCAACACCGGTATTATCGGCATCCTCCGAATAAACGTATTCGCCGACGATATTGCCGTCATTGTCGAATGAATATACCGTATTAATGACATTAGCAGCATCTCCGTCATCTGCCTGCTCGGTCGTTGTTGCAACAGTTCTTCGCGAAGCCGCCGAGTAAGAATACGATGTAGATGCACCTACCATATATACTCCACTGTCAACGCCGTATTCGGTTACAGATGCAACACGGTTGCCGGAATACGAATAATTTACTCTGTATACATTAATACTGCTATCCT
>CALGZV010000263.1 GCA_937934385.1 uncultured Clostridia bacterium
GGGCGCGTCCGGACATGAGCGTGATCTTCATATCCGTGACGGGCGATCCGGTAAGAACGCCGATATGTTTTTTTTCGGCGAGACTTGAAAGAATCTGATTCTGATACTGAAAATCCAGAGAATCGCCTCCGCACTCTGTTGCAAATTTCAGCCCGCTTCCGCGCGGAAGCGGTTCGAGTATCAGATGTACCTCCGCATAATGCCGCAGCGGTTCGTAATGGCCTACACCTTCAACAGGTGCGGCGATCGTTTCTCTATATACTACGCCTCCGGAATCTATTTCCACATCGGTGTGAAATCGCTCGGAGATCATATATTTGATTATTTCTGCCTGTATCTCGCCCATAAGACCGACGTTTATAATGTCTGTATGCCTGTCCAATGTTATCCTCAGCTGCGGATCTTCCTCTTCAAGCTGTTTCAGCTTAGGAAGCATGGTTACGGTGTCTTTTCCTTCGGGCAGAACGATACGGTAGGTCATGACAGGTTCAAGCAACGGACTTCCGGCAGAGGCTTCCTTGCCGAGTCCGTCTCCGGTTTGCGGCGCGGACAGACCGACTGCAGAGCATATTCCTCCGGCAGTAATTTCGTCGGCGGTTATGAATTTTGCTCCTGAATATATACGAAGCTGCGATATCTTTTCCTGCTTTCCGCTGCATGTGACTGCGTCACGCACCCGCAGTGCGCCGCCGGTTATTTTCATGTGTGTTATTCTGTTTCCCTGAGGGTCGTGGGTTATTTTGAATACTTTTGCGCCGAAAGCCTCGGGATATACCGGAGGCTTTGTAAAACGTGAAAGTCCTTCAATAAACTCATCGACTCCGGTTAGCTTAAGACCGGAGCCGAAATAGCAGGGAAATATAATTCTTTTTCGGATAAGACGGGCAGTGTCGCAGTCCGATATGCATCCGGATTCGAGATAATTTTCGAGAAGAGCTTCATCGCAGACGGCAATCTCCTCGCACCGTTTGTCTTCGGTATCTGGTGAAAAGTCGGTGCAGCCGGTATCAAGTTCTTTTTTCAGCTCGGTCATTATATCGTCGCGGGATGCGGCAGCGTAATCCATCTTGGTTACGAATATAAATGTCGGTATCCGGTAGAGTGACAGTAGCTTCCACAGTGTTCTTGTGTGCGGCTGAACGCCGTCAGCTCCGCTTATTACCAGAGCGGCATAGTCGAGTACCTGAAGCATCCGCTCCGTTTCTGCGCTGAAATCCACATGCCCCGGAGTATCGAGCAGTGTAAATTCGGTATCTTTTGCGGTAAAGCTGCTTTGTCCTGCAAAAATTGTTATTCCGCGGCTGCGCTCAAGCTCATGTGTATCGAGCAGGGTATTTCCGTGATCTACGCGTCCGGCCGAGCGGATCTTGCCGGCAAGGTAGAGCATAGCTTCGGAAAGCGTAGTTTTTCCTGCGTCTACATGGGCGGTTATTCCTAAAACAATTTTGTTCATATGGAGTGGGCAAATATATAGACAGGCAGACCGGGAAACTGCTCGCTTATAAAATCGGTTACCGTGCGCTGATCCGAGATCAGTTCTTCATATCCGTTTTTATCCTTGAAATATCCGAGCTTTTCTGCGTTTTTTCCGTGTCCGCGCATATCCGAGCTGACGACTGTAAATCCGTTTTCGGTCAGAAACTCCGCAAACGGATTATACCTGTCCTGATATTCCTCCATGCCGTGTATTATCTGTACGGCCGCGGCAGGAGCTTCGGTGCGGAAAACATGTATATTAAGTTTGTATCCGTCTCTTGCTTTTACAGACAGTTCTTCCATAATTGTCCTTCGCCTTTTCTGCTATGCTTTTTTATCTGATAAAGTTTGTGCGTACCTTAGCTTCTTTTTCTGGCAGACCGTATTTTTCCTTTCCGAGCGCGATGCTCTTCATTAGAAATACCATGTTTCTTGCCAGTACGCGCATTGTCTGAAGTCCTTCAGCGTCTTGCTCGGCTTCGCCGGGGGCTCTTCCGTGAACGATATTCCAATACTGGCTTGAAGCAACAGGCATACCGGAGATTGTAAAATATTTGTTAAGTTCGTCAAATGTAGCGGAGGTTCCTCCGCGGCGCGCTACGGCTACAGCCGCTCCTACCTTCATCGTTTTGTCAAACGGCGTGCTGTAAAACAGTCTGGCGAGACATGCGGTAAGTGTCGCATTTGCC
>CALGZV010000264.1 GCA_937934385.1 uncultured Clostridia bacterium
ATACGGACTTTCGTATTACGTAATGCGCCGCGCAGACATGCTTGATCTGGTTAACAAATATTTTAATCCTTATACTACTCCGCTGACCGAGACTTCAATTGACCCTGAGCTGATGTTTAATGCTGAAAATAATCAATATATAAGTAAGATATATCTTTCCGCACACAACGAATCGCTTGAGGATGATATATACAATGCAAATGAAATAAATAACGGTGAACTTAATATCCCTCTTATATCTCATTGACAAATGTTTTTATAGCGGCAGAGCCGAAAGGCTCTGCTTTTTTAATATATTTCCCGTAGATCGTGCTGTCTGATATTCCGGATGACAGAAACAATGGTTATCTTAATAAATATTGAATTGTCAGATTTGCTGAAACAAATACATGTGATTTATTATCAAACTACTTGACCGGAATTTGAAAATGTGATAAAATTAATTAAATATATAAACCGCAGTTTAAATTGTATTTATGTATCCGGAGGGCGCTTCTCCGGAGTGCTTGTTTATAAAGAAGGGATGGCATAGGTGAGATGAAGCTTGAGAAAAACGGTTCCGGGCAGTTTGATGAACTGCAGATGCCGGATGATACTGACATTTATGAGACCGAGGAAGATTATATAGACGATGAAGAATATACCGAGATAGAGTACGAAACTCTTATGGCGGAAAGCGGTGAGCAGAAGAAGGCTATTATTCCCGAAAATATGCAGGATCCGCGTGAGCTTGCAAAAGCGGTAGTAAGTGTGCTTGATTCTAAAAAAGCACGCGGGCTTAAAGTTCTGTATGTTGGCGATAAAACGGTGATAGCAGATTATTTTGTTCTGTGTACCGGAACATCCAACACTCAGCTTCGCGCTCTTTCGTCAGAGCTTGAGGAAAAGCTCGCCGAGGCGGGAATACATCCCGGACATATCGAGGGGTATAATGAGGCAAGCTGGATAATAATGGACTATGCATCGGTAATTGTTCATATATTTGACCGCGAATCGCGCAATTTCTATAATCTTGAAAAGCTATGGGGAGAAGCTGAGGAAATAGATATTTCCGAACTGCTCGACTGATACGGCGCTGTGAAAGTTTTGAAAGGACATTATATATAATGAAGTACGATTTTAAAGTATCCGACAAAAAGTGGCAGGATATATGGGAGGAGCAGGGCGCGTTTCACGCGTCATCCGATAAAACGAAGCCGAAGTTTTACGGTCTCGTTGAGTTTCCGTATCCGTCGGGAGCAGGTATGCATGTCGGGCATATAAAGGCATATTCCGGAATGGAGGTCATATGCCGCAAAAAGCGCATGCAGGGCTATAACGTTCTGTTCCCGATAGGCTTTGATGCATTCGGCCTTCCTACAGAGAACTATGCGATAAAAAATAATATGCATCCGAGAGAGGTTACCGATAAGAATATAACACATTTCAAGCAGCAGCTGAAGCGCGTCGGTTTCTCGTTTGACTGGACAAGAACGGTCGACACAACAGAGGAAAGCTATTATAAATGGACGCAGTGGATCTTCCGCAAAATGTTTGATCACGGACTTGTTTTCCGTGACAAGACACTTGTAAACTATTGCCCGTCCTGTAAGGTGGTTCTTTCTAACGAGGATTCACAGGGCGGAAAGTGCGATATCTGTCACAGCGATGTTGTGCAGAAGTCCAAGGATGTATGGTATCTCAGAATAACCGAATACGCGGATAAACTGCTCGAAGGTCTCGATACTGTCGATTATCCTGCTAATATACGTATGCAGCAGGAAAACTGGATAGGACGTTCAACAGGCGCATTTGTTAATTTCAGTATTTCGGGCACCGACGAAAAGCTCCGCATATATACTACTCGTCCGGATACGCTTTTCGGCGTTACATTTATGGTAATGGCTCCTGAGCATCCGCTTATCGACAAATATGCCGACCGCATATCGAATATGGACGCGGTTACAGATTACAGAGCAGAGTGTGCGAAGAAAACAGAATTTGAGCGTACACAGCTTGTTAAGGACAAGACCGGAGTTTGCTTAAACGGTCTTTCTGCAATCAATCCTATAACAGGTAAAGAGATCCCGATATACATTTCCGACTACGTCATGATGGGATACGGAACAGGCGCTATTATGGCAGTACCCGCACATGACGAGCGCGATTACGATTTTGCAAAGAAATTTGGAATAGATATTGTTGAGGTCATAAAGGGCGGGGATATTTCAAAGGAAGCTTATACGGGCGACGGAGAAATGATAAATTCCGGATTTCTTAACGGCTTTACCAATAAGAAGGATTCAATAGAGCGCATGCTTGAATATCTCTCCGAGCAGGGAATCGGCGAAAAGGGCGTACAGTATAAGATGAAGGACTGGGCGTTCAACCGTCAGCGTTATTGGGGCGAACCTATTCCGATCGTTCACTGCCCGAAATGCGGAATGGTCGGAGTTCCTTATGAGGAGCTTCCGCTCCGTCTGCCTGACGTTAAAAACTTTGAACCCGGAGAGGGCGGAGAATCACCGCTTGCGAAAATAGAGTCATTTGTTAACTGTAAATGCCCGAAATGCGGCGGAGATGCAAAACGTGAAACGGATACTATGCCTCAGTGGGCAGGCTCGTCATGGTACTTCCTGCGCTATATAGACGCTCATAATGACAAGGTCTTTGCAGATCCTGAGGAGCTGAAATACTGGCTTCCCGTAGACTGGTACAACGGCGGAATGGAGCATGTTACAAGACACCTGATATATTCGCGCTTTTGGCACAGATTCCTTTATGATATAGGAGAAGTTCCTACTGCGGAACCGTACGCTAAGCGCTCCGCGCAGGGAATGGTTCTCGGCGCAAACGGTGTCAAAATGTCAAAGTCTCTCGGAAATGTTGTAGATCCTAACGATGTTGTGGATCAGTACGGTGCGGATACACTTCGTACATATGTACTTTTCATGGGCGATTACGGCTCTGCTGCTCCGTGGAGTGATACCTCAGTGAAGGGGTGCCGCCGATTCCTTGACAGAACTGCTGCTCTGACAGATATGATAAAGGGAACTGGAGTTACA
>CALGZV010000265.1 GCA_937934385.1 uncultured Clostridia bacterium
TTGCCATGTCGCGGTCATATATGGCTTTTACGATAGGAACGATAACGCGTCCGACACGAAGCAGAGTTCCTGTTTTAAGAGTCGCATAACGTGTGAGGTTGACTCCGTACAGCCAGTCTATATAGGTTCGTGCGAAGCCCTCGTTTGCCAGCGAGTCATATTCGCTTTCGCTTTTCATATCGCGCAGAGCGGCGGCAACAGTCTCGGGAGTCTGATCGGGCAGCCACAGGCGGTCAAATTTTTTCTCGGTTTTAAGAGCATTTTGTACGCAAAGCCTTACAATGATCTCACCTTCGCGGTCCGAGTCTCCTGCATTTACAATGCGGTCAACGTCATCGCGTGCGCAGAGCGTTTCGATCACTGAAAATTGCTTTTGTATGCCAGCGTCCGGTTTTCCGTCGTCACCGCAGCGCAGTTTGAAACGGAACTTTTTCGGAAAGCACGGAAGATTGTTCATACTCCATTTTATTTTACCGCTTTCGTCAGACGGCGGATTGGCTGCATAATCTTCTATATCGCAGAGCGAGAACAGATGGCCGAACGCCCATGTTACTATATATCCGCAGCCTTCATAATAGCCGCTGTATTTTGTCATTTTTCCTATTCCGGCAACTATGTTGCGCGCAAGACTGGGTTTTTCAGCAATTATAAGTGTCAACGGTAAAATTCTCTTTTCTGTTTTATTTTCAGATTTCGCGTGTTATAATTCTATTTTATTTTACATCGGAGTTTCCGAATGGATTTTACTTTTTTGAAAAATAGCTGTTACATATATTCTATCACATTTTTTTAATTTTTTCCACCTTTATTTTTATGTAGTAAAAGGATAGAAATGAGATTTTGGTCTTAAATATTGACAAGCTTCGAAATAAACGTTATAATATTTTCATAATGTCTGCTGTTTATACACGGCATGAGCTTTCACATGAAAGGATTAATTATGAATAGTATACCGGAAACTTTCGGATCGCTTGTTTTCAATCTGCCTACGATGAAAGCACGTCTTCCTAAAGAAACTTACGTGTCACTGAAAAGGACCATAGATGAGGGAAAACACCTTGATATAGGTGTTGCACATGTCGTTGCAAATGCCATGAAAGACTGGGCGGTTGAACATGGAGTTACGCATTATACTCACTGGTTTCAGCCGATGACAGGAATAACGGCGGAAAAACATGACAGTTTTATTTCGCCTACCGAAGATGACAGTAAAATAATTATGGAGTTTTCCGGTAAAGAACTGGTACAGGGCGAACCGGATGCGTCAAGTTTTCCGTCAGGAGGACTGAGAGCGACATTTGAGGCGCGCGGCTACACTGCATGGGATCCTACAGCGTATGCTTTTATAAAAGGAAATACCCTTTATATCCCCACAGTTTTCTGTTCCTACGGCGGAGAAGCGCTTGACCAGAAAACTCCTTTGCTCCGTTCGATGGAAGCATTGAACAGACAGGCTCTCCGTGTGCTGAAACTTTTCGGTTCAACAGATGTAAAGCATGTCAACACTTCTGTCGGTCCCGAACAGGAGTATTTTCTTATTGATAAAGAAATGTTCGACAGACGCAAGGACCTTATATACACCGGAAGAACTCTTTTCGGTGCAAATCCTCCCAAAGGGCAGGAACTTGACGACCACTATTTCGGAGCTATAAAACCGAGAGTAGCCGCATTTATGCAGGAGCTTGACGAGGAGCTTTGGAAGCTCGGAGTACTTGCAAAAACAGAACATAACGAAGCTGCTCCTGCACAGCATGAGCTTGCGCCGATCTACCGGTCAACGAATACTGCGACAGATGACAATCAGCTTATAATGGAGATGATGCAGCAGGTCGCAAAGCGTCACGGTCTTGTATGCCTGCTTCACGAAAAGCCGTTCGAGGGCGTTAACGGATCGGGTAAGCACAATAACTGGTCTTTGTCTACAAATACCGGTGTAAATCTCCTTTCTCCGGGTGAAACGCCTTATGAAAATGCGCAGTTTCTTCTTTTTTTGTGTGCTGTTATACAGGCTGTCGATAACTATCAGGATCTGCTGCGCATATCTGTTGCAAGCGCCGGAAATGATCATCGTCTCGGTGCAAATGAAGCTCCTCCGGCCATTGTTTCGATGTTTCTCGGAGATGAACTTACATCTATTTTAGAATCGATCGAAAATGATACTCCGTATCTTGCTGCTGAAAAAACTCAGATGCGTCTCGGTGTTCATATCCTGCCCAAATTTCCCAAGGATACTACCGACCGTAACCGTACATCTCCGTTTGCTTTTACCGGCAATAAATTCGAATTCAGAATGCTCGGTTCGGCAAACTCTATTTCAATGACAAATGTCATGATAAATACCGCTGTCGCTGAGTCTCTGCGTCTTTACGCGGATGAGCTGGAATGTGCAGATGATTTTAACGAGGCAATACACGGACTTATAAAGCGAACGATAAAGGCGCATAAAAGGATAATATTCAACGGAAACGGATACGGTGAAACATGGCGGAAAGAAGCTGTCAAGCAGCGCGGATTGCTTGATCTTCCGACTACTCCCGACTGCTTGCCGCATCTGCTTGACCAAAAGAATATAGAACTCTTTACAAGGCATAAGGTTCTGACAGAAACCGAACTGAGATCGCGGTATGACGTTATGCTTGAGAATTACTGCAAGGTGATCAATATTGAGGGCAGAACGATGGTTGATATGGCACGCAAGGAAATTCTTCCTGCGATCTGCGGATATGTAAACGAGCTTTCTGATACTGTCATATCAAAGCGCGCCGCTTTCTCGGATATAAACTGTGATTTTGAATCCGAGACCGCAGTCAGACTTTCTGACCTGTCGGCTTCGATAGACAAAAATATAAAAACGCTTGATAAAACGCTCACAGCCGCTTTAAATGTGTCAGACATTACGGAAAGAGCTGTATATTATAAAGATAAGGTCATTAAGGCCATGGACACTTTGCGTGAGGAAGCGGACAAGGCAGAAATGCTTACCGCGGAAAAATATTGGCCTATACCTACGTACGGCGATCTGTTGTTTGGAGTAAGATAAGAATATTTTATATAAGACCGGCAGGTATGATTTATACTTGCCGGTTTTTATTACTGTATATGAAATTATAAAATAGGTTTAATTAGTATTAAAAACCGCATAATATCGTTTCAAATACTTGATATTTTTTTCTCTATGTGGTATTATAATGTAAGGGGAGGATTTAATATGACCGAAAAAGTAAGCTTAAACGAATCATCTTTAAAAAAACGAAATAGATTTATTCCGGAATATACACACGGAGAAGAAATTTTCAATATGGTTTCACATATAGTCGGCGGAGGAGTTGGTATAGTATCCACAGTCCTGTGTGTTATTTTTGCGGCGCTGCACGGAAATTTATACGGCGTTATTTCGTCCGCAATATTCGGAGCTTCCATGATATTTCTATATACTATGTCGAGTATATATCACGGTCTGTCAAGGGAGCTTAATGCCAAGTGGGTAATGCGTATCATGGATCACTGTACAATATATGTTCTGATAGCAGGAACATATACCCCTATAGCTCTTTGCTCCGTGAGAGAAAACAATACTTCGCTTGGTTGGGTAATATTCGGATTTATATGGGGAATGGCTGCGCTCGGAATCGTACTCAATGCAGTGAATATCGAGAAATTCAAGATTTTTTCGATGATATGTTATATTGGCATGGGTTGGTGTATAGTAGGTGCCTGGAAGATCACGGCGGCTGCTCTCGGTATCGGAGGAGTTGTATTTCTGCTAACAGGAGGACTTGCGTATACTGTAGGTGCGGTATTTTATGCATTCGGTAAAAAGCGCCGGTATATCCATTCGGTGTTTCACCTGTTTGTTGTTGCGGGAAGTATACTTCATTTTTTCTGCATCTTTTTCTGTGGTAATAGCGACACGCGTAATGGTTACTTCCTGGCTTACAATCGGATCAATACTTCTGGCAAATCCGATCTGTACCGGCCCCCTCACCTGGCCGCAGTTCAGGGATGCCAATATACAGATAAATAAAATTATCCCGCAGATGAGAAGAATTCTATCTGCGGGACTGATTTTTAAATTACTTTAAGATTTGTTGTGTTGTTATATCTTTGCTAATATATCTTAATTTGAAATCTTGATATTCGTGTCAAAGTAGTTATAAGGGCACACAGGAACATCAAATACATACATGCCGAAATGAAGCATTACGGAATCCGTAAATCCGGTGTTTCCTATAACTCCGAGTTCCTGACCTTGCTCTACGATATCGCCTTCCGAAACCGTAATCGAATTCAGATGAGCGTAGAGCGTTTTTAGTCCATATCCGTGGTCTACAACTACTGTGCGTCCGCTCATGGTTTGCTGACCTGCAAAAATTACCTTTCCGGGGTAGACAGCTACAGCTGTTGCCGATGCGCCTGTCATAAAGTCTACGCCGTCATGACGGTATTTCGCGGAGGTAGCCGTCAGTGTTCGCGTTACACCGTATCCTGTCTTAACGGAATTGAGATTTTTAATAGACGCTGAAGGATAGATCATAGGCACGTCAAAGTATCTTGTTGCCTCTCTGTTATCAAAATAAGGAGCCATGCCTTCGGTAAATGCCGCTATTGCACTTCCGTCATGATACTGAGCAATCAGATCTACCGAAATATCGTAATTCTGAGCGCGGTATGTTTTAGGTTCTACATTCAGATTCAGAACAGATGTAGCGCCCTGACATTCTATTGTAAATTTCATTGTTGAACTGTACTCTACGGTATAAGAAACCGGTACAAGCGCCCGTACATAATTTCCGTCACGGAAAAATACAGGTGTAAAGTCACCAATACTCGGCTCAGAGGTAAAGGAAATCTGTGCGTCCTCGGCAACATTTTTACCGGAGATTACGACGAAATCGCCGTGCTGGATCGTATCTGTTCCGAGGGTGAATATAGCAGGTGCAGTAACCTTTATTGAAAAATCATAAAAGGCTTCGCCGTAGCTTGCGCGTGTGGTATCATCATACCATTTTGCCTGAAGTTTTACGTTGAATACACCGTTATCGGTAAATTTAAGATTGGAAATGTTGGAATAAAGATCGTTATACAGTATCTCGTCTCCGTTGCTTACCTGAACCTGAAGATAATCGGGAACAACACTAAAATTAAGTTCGAGCGAATTTGAAATATCAGCTACAATAAGCTCGGTTGCCGTATCGACCATCGCATTTGCATATGAATTGTTACTCATAAGGTACTGCCACGTCATTGTCTGCGGCTTTACGGCTGTATTGCCGACAGAAAGTGTGGGAACAGCGGCTGATGAATACAAATCTATTCCGTAAGGCGAGTAGATAAATTTTTCTGCATCTTCGAGTGATATGTGATATGCTCTGTTATTATTATCTACGTAATATGCCTCCGTAGGATCGGTAGAAAAATAGTATTTATATACTGTTTCGAAATCATAGCTATAGTAAACGGCTTCGTAGTAGCTTCTTCCTGCAAGCGGTTCGGGAAGCGATGTAAGCAGTGACGCATTATCATTCATATCTGTAAAATACGATATCATATTGCCGTCGATCTGATTCGGAAGCTGTGTCTGTGCCTGTTTGTCAAATATGTACTCACTTGTTCCCGGCGTTTTAAGTACCATTTTTGTTACTGAATTTTTATCGACAGGGGAAGCCTGAGCAATATTATAGCTTATAATTGCAATATACGTCGGGATGAAGAGAAGCGCCAGACACAATACAGCTGTCAAAATCTTCTTTGTTTTCATGTAATTTCTCCCTTTGTAAATAGTTTTAACCGGATATAACTGCGCTATGCATTTATGTAGTACGGCTGTGAATACCCTTTCGGTAATTCATGCCGCAGGCGCGCGGAAACCTTTGTATAAACTGTACTCTTATATCATATTATACTATTTCTTCAGTCTTCGGTCAATAGCAACTGCTTTGGTTTTATTAAAAATTCTTAGCATCAGAAATAATATAAGCAATTTTTTATATATTGTGATGTCTGTTTATTACAGTTTTTCCCCTGGATCTGTATTCTGTGCTGCTGCAGGAACTGTTTCAGCATCTGCCGCAGGAATCTCCTGTGCGGCTTTGCATGCCGAGTATGTCGGGCATGTCTGACTGCAAGGGCATATAACATTTATTGTTTCGTTTTGTGCCGGAGTGCCGTTGCTTTTTTTGTCAGATGCAAGAATCTGATCGTAACCCGCTTCATGCTTTGCTGTCGGATGCGTTATAAGATAGATATTCATAGCAAGAATAAATGCACTTACTGCTATAATTATTATCATTCCCCAGATATTCTCACGCGTAAAAAGTACAGCTGACAGTCCGAGAATCGCGCTTATTGCATAAAGGATATGAACCGACTGTTTCTGGTTGAAGCCGAGGTCAATAAGTCTGTGGTGTATATGACCTCTGTCAGCATGCCACGGAGCCTGCCCGTGGATCAGTCTGCGGAATACCGCAAACAGTGTGTCAAAGAGCGGAAGTCCGAATATGGACATAGGGATAATAAATGAAAGCATTGCATGTACCTTGAACACACCGCCTATTGAAATTATCGACATTGTGTATCCGAGGAACAGTGCGCCTGTATCGCCCATGAATATTTTAGCGGGATTTGAATTGTGCGGAAGAAATCCGATACATGCTCCGGCAAGTATAGCACAGAGAATTACCGAGGTTGAAGACGCATTAAATACTACTGTGACAAGCAGAAGCGACAGCGAGCTGATCGCCGAGATACCGCAGGAAAGTCCGTCAAGTCCGTCTACAAGGTTGATTGCGTTCGTTACAAGAAGTATCCAGAGCAGCGTTACCGGCTTTGACCAGATACCAAGCTCATAATATGTTCCTCCGATTGAGAAAAAATCTATTGTGATCCCCTGCATTATCGGGAAGATAGCTGCAACTACCTGTATTATCAGCTTTGCATAAGGCTTTATACGGTATATGTCGTCTACTACGCCGATTGCTACGATCATAAGTCCGCCTACGATAAGTGAGACTATCATCGTAGACATTTCGCAGAATACAATAGTCGTGACGAGAAATGCAAAAAATATTGCAAGCCCGCCGAGACGCGGTACAGGCTTTGTATGCATACGTCGGCCGTCGGTAGGTACATCGACCGCACCGAGACGGTATGCGAGAAAACTTGCTATCGGAGTTGTCGAAAAGGACACAAGTCCGGAACAAAGCAGCGCCATAAGCACGGCTATAAACAGATTCGATGTTTCCATAAAATTATATTACCTTTGTTATATCAGGGACATTCCGCTCTCAGAGCTGAACAAATCCCGTTTTTTTATAAACCTTGCGCATTGTGCGTGATGCGATGCGTGATGCGGATTCAGCGCCGTTTTTCATTATCTGCTCGAGGTATGCTTTATCTGCTATAAGACGGGCATACTCCTCTCTGAGCGGAGTAAGCGCATCTGCGGTCGCTTCACCTACGGCGAGCTTAAAATCTCCGTAACCTTTTCCGTCGAAGTCCTTTTCTATCTCGGAAAATGTTTTTCCTGTGACAGCGGAATATATGCTCATAAGATTATTTATTCCGTCTTTTCCCTCGGCGTATCTAACGCGCGAATCGCTGTCAGTCACCGCTTTTTTAAATTTTCGGATAATCGCGTCTCTCGGGTCGAGAAGATCAA
>CALGZV010000266.1 GCA_937934385.1 uncultured Clostridia bacterium
CGTCTGAAAAACCCGACCTTTTCAAGGGGATCATAGCGATCAGAAAGCTTCACATGCGCGCGCTCAAGGAGACGGGCTTCTCCTGTGCCGACGAGATGCTTTACCCCGAAAACCACAAGTATCTCGACGATATGCTCGCATATGTCGCGGTCGGAGCGCGTTCGGTCGAAAATCAGCAGCACAGACTTACCGCAAGCGGAATCGGCGTACCTGTCGGTATGAAAAATCCGACGGGCGGAGATATTTCAGTAATGCTCAATTCGATCACCGCCGCTCAGCATAAGCATACCTTCATTTACCGCGGCTGGGAGGCTCATTCGCAGGGAAATCCCTATGCGCACGCTATCCTTCGCGGATACATGAACAAGCACGGTCAGTCGATGCCTAACTATCACTATGAGGATCTGACGCATCTTTGCGAGGCTTACTACGCAAAGGGACTCGAAAATCCCGCGCTTATTATCGATACCAACCATGCGAACTCGGGCAAGGATCCGTTTGAACAGCCGCGCATTGTAAGGGACGTTCTTGCAAGCTGCCGCGCGAACGGAGATATAAAGAGACTCGTAAAGGGCTTTATGATAGAGAGCTACATCGAGGACGGTGCGCAGCCTGTCGGCGGAGGCGTTTACGGTAAGTCGATTACCGACGCGTGCATAGGTTGGGAAAAGACCGAACGCCTTGTGCTTGATATAGCGGATATGATGTGATCTGTCGCCGCTCTGCGACCGCTGTTAAGTGGCAGGTTTCTGAGAAAATAATCTTAAAGGACTGTATCCGGTCACTTAGACCGGATACAGTCCTTTTGTTTTTACGATAGGGAGAGAATATATGCCGCGCATGTCAGTCCGGCTGCTGCTACAGCACCGCGCGGAGCTGCTCGAGAATCTTTTTTTCCTCACGCGACACCTTGACCTGCGATATTCCGAGCTTTTCGCCCGTCTGCTGCTGAGACATATTTTTATAGTATCTGAGAAATATGATCTCACGCCGCAGCGCGGGAAGTGTACGGAGCGCTTCTCCGAGTGCTATTTTGTCCGCTGCCGACGCTATGCGGTCATCGGGATCCTGCAACGTGCCTTCGAGCGTAAGGCTTCCGTCATCTCCTGCAGGGGCGCTGAGCGAACAGATATCAGCGCATGCTTCAAGCGCCTCCGACGCTTCGTCCGCAGACATTCCGCACCGCTCTGCAAGCTCTGATATTTTCGGCTCCCGTCCGAATTCTGCGGTGAAGGCTTCGCGCTCGCGCATCAGACGCATTCCGTTTTGCTTTACCGAAC
>CALGZV010000267.1 GCA_937934385.1 uncultured Clostridia bacterium
CCTCCCTCATATACCGCAACACAGCTGTTTGTGGTACCGAGATCTATACCTATGATTTTTTCCATGATTTATAATCCTCCGATTTTATATTGTTTCTTACTTTGTATTATGTGTTTATGATTTATATATATTCACGGCTTATGCCGCAGATATCATAGATTTAATTTTTGAACTCTGCGCCGTAAAGTCAGTTAGCGACCTTTACCATTGCGAAACGTATAACCCGGTCTCCCTTACGGTAGCCTTTCTGGAATACATCGGCAATTTCATTATCACCGAGATTCTCATCTTCAACATGCATTACAGCATTGTGTATAGCAGGATCAAATGTCTCTCCTACAGCTCCGAATGCTTCGATACCGAGCTTTTCGAGTGACATATCAAGCTGTTTCAGAGTCATTGCAACGCCTTCGATCACCTTTTCACCGTCGGTATAAGTCATTGCGCGCTCAAGGTTATCCGCTATTGGGAGAAGTTCTCCGAGTGCATCTGCATATGCGTCTGCATAAACTCCCTCGCGCTCTTTCTGCGCTCTTTTTCTGAAGTTATCATATTCCGCCACAACATGCAGATACTTGTCATTAAGCTCTGTAAGCTTTGCAGCAACAGCTTCGGCTTCTTCTTTCGACATAACGACATCGCCGTCTTCGTTTTCGGGTTCAGACTCCGAATCTTCGGGCGCAACGGCTTCTCCGTCACATGTATCTTCCGTCTGCTTTTCTTTATTCTCCGGAGCTTCCTGTTCAGAAACTTCACTCTTTATTTTATCCCAATTCTTTTCCTTACCCGGCTTTTTCTTTTCTGCCATTATAACACCGTGTCCTTTCGGTAAATTTATGTTTGAATTACTTGTTTATATACATACGCTGTATTATCCAATCATTCCGGGGTATCCGAAGTATCGTCGATAGCTTCGGTAAATCCCTTTGAGAAATGCTCCAGCATTGTTATCACTTTGTTGTACTTCATTCTGCACGGTCCGATTATTCCTATAGCGCCGACCACTCTTCCGCGTCGTTTGATCTTTTTAAATATCAGCGACGACTGACTCATACCGGTCACTCCGTTTTCAGAACCGATATACACATTTACTCCC
>CALGZV010000268.1 GCA_937934385.1 uncultured Clostridia bacterium
TATAGCGAACGACCCGCATGAGAAAAAACTTCAGCGCGCTTTGCTTCAGTA
The DNA here is from genome assembly GCA_937934385.1 of uncultured Clostridia bacterium. GTDB lineage: Bacteria > Bacillota > Clostridia > Oscillospirales > CAG-272 > UMGS911. Next base: position 52 of record CALGZV010000268.1, read on the forward strand.
TAACCGTCCCGAAAATGCGTCTCTTGTGCGCGAAGCGCTTCGCAGGTGCGGACGCGAAGATCTGATCGGTTACGGCAAAGGCTGTCTTGTTCCGCCGGACGAAAAAACTGCAAACCGACAAAGCGGGAAAAAGAAAGCCGGTTCAGTGCGTTCGGATAACAGGAAAGCTCATGAAAAGCAGCGAAGCGGAGGGAAAAACAGATACTCAAAACAAACTGTACGCGGTAAAACCGATTCAAGCCGCGAAATGATGTCGGCAAAAGTTTCTTGTGGTTCTTCCAAAAAAGGAAAAAAAGTTAGAATAAAAAATAATTAAAAAGAAAAACATCACGAAAAAGAATGTTTCGTGATGTTTTTCTTTACCTTTTTAGTGTTTATTATAGTACCGTTTTGAATTTATCAGTCGTAATGGAAATCATATCCCGTTTCAGTGGCATACACAAAGGCCCAATGATAATTATCGTCGTCTGCAAGCAGTTCTTTCAGAGCCTCAGAATATTTTTCGGGAATCATTATGCTATAGTATTCATCGCTTGCTTTATCGTAAAAGTCTATTGCAAAGCCATCTGAAAGAAACAGTATCTGAATGGAGGATTCTGTTTCAAATAACATTTCCGCATCACATTTCATGATATCGGTACTTCCGAATACGGTGCTTTCATTACAAAGGTTATAATTTTCGGGATGTTCTGTTATTTTAGATATTTCGTCTGCAAGATCATCCGGAATAAGTTTTGGTTGGACTTTTAATCCGTCTTTTGAGTCGTAATGCGATGTATGAATAAAGTAGTGATCAAATCTGAGATTTTTAATGTATTCGTTATATTTGTCAAACACATCCGCTTTTACATATATGTTATGACGGAGGTTATCTTTTATAATATTATTGTTTGCTGATATAGTTGCACTCTTGCCGAATTCATCGATCAGAAGAACAGGGACATCTGCATCGGTGATCTGCATTGTTTCATCGCGATACATTCCCATTTCATATACGGAAGATATAAGCCGATAGCTGTCATCTGAGTCATATAGCATAAAATTATAAGTGTTGCCGTTATAGAAAAGTTCGTCTCCGGAGGTGTTCTTCAAAATCTGTCTTGCTCTCATGCTGTCGATCTTCTCGCAGGAGCAGAGCGGCAGAGTAACTAATGCAGAAGCGATGAATGCAGAAATATATTTTAATGTTTTTTTCATATTAATTATTCCTTTCTGCTTTGACTTATTCAAGATTAAGCTTTTTCTTTATCATATGGTGCGATACGAAATAGTAAAGGCAGCTCAGAAGTATGTCAACGACAAGTACACAGCACAGTATAATGTGGTAGAAGGTATAATTCGAGTAATTACCTACAATATAGTTATAAATTCTTTCAAAGAAACTGTCATTTAGAGTTACAATAATAATAAATATCGTTCCGAGCATCTGCATGGCAAAGTAATAGCCGAAGTATACTCCGAAGGCGGCAAGTATGCGGTTTTTACGTGCGATCTGACCGACAGAGATACATGCGTAGAAAAGCAGATACTGTGCGGCACATGATACAATTGCAATCAGTATGATCTCAATTACGTAAAATATATAGTGGACACCGATTTCCTTAAATGCAAGACCTGAAAGATAGCTTGCAGCTTTCATTATCTCGGTGAATGCATCTCCGAACATGAAAATGAAAAATGAAAGAAAAACGACAGCTAACGATACAAGGCTGAACAAAAGCGCAGTCAGAAGCTTTGTAAGTATATGGTTTGATGTCGTGACCGGAAGTGTAAAACTGAGATATCCTTCGGAAGTGAACAGATTTTTATAAAATCTTGTTATACAGAAGATAGCCGTCATTATCACGCATACTATTATTGTTATGCAGTATACAACAACCGATGATATGAAGAATATATTGTACGGGACACTGGATCCGTCCTCGAATATCTGGACTATCCGTCCGAGCAGTGCAACGCCGAGAAGAATAGCATACATGGGGAGCATGCCCCTGAGCCATGCTACGGTTTCATGTTTAAAAAGCTTCTTTACCATCTGAATACCTCCCTGAACAGCTCGTCAGCGCTCATTCCGTTTTCTTCACGGATAGCATCTACAGTTTTATGCAGCACAATATTACCGTTATTTAAAAATATTACTTCGTCAAGTATCTGTTCTATGTCTGCGATGAGATGTGTTGATATGATTACCGACGCGTCGGGATTGTAATTTCCGATGATCGTAGACAT
>CALGZV010000269.1 GCA_937934385.1 uncultured Clostridia bacterium
TCGCCTAAAGCTGTTGAGGCGAGAAGAACGTCCGTTGAACTGCTTCTTTCAAATCATTCTATGAAATGTCAGCAGTGTTCTAAAAACGGCAAATGTGAGCTTCTTCATGTGGCTAAGATTACCGGAGCGCGTGAAGACAAGTATATCGGAGAAAAAACTCCGGTTACCGTTGATGAGCTTACACCTGCTATCGTACGTGATACATCGAAGTGCATACTCTGCGGACGCTGTGTTGCAAGATGCGCAAATGCACACGGACTCGGTGTTCTCGGCTTTGAAAACCGCGGATTTGCAACGATCGTATCTCCTGCCGAGAACCGTTCATTTGCAGATTCCCCCTGCATCCTTTGCGGACAGTGCGTAAGCGTATGTCCTACCGGCGCTCTTATGGAAAAATCGGAGATCTCAAAGATCGACGAAGCAAAGAAAGCAGGCAAATATATTGTTGTACAGACTGCACCTGCAGTTCGCGCAGCTCTCGGAGAAGAGTTCGGAATGAAGATCGGTACTCCTGTTACCGGAAAGATGGTTGCTGCTCTGAAACGTCTCGGCTTCGATAAAGTATACGATACCAATTTCGGAGCAGATCTTACGATAATGGAAGAGGCATACGAGCTTCTTGAGCGCATGAAGTACGGAAAGACTCCGATGATCACATCATGTTCGCCCGGATGGATAAACTATGCGGAATACTACTACGGAGATCAGCTCGATCACCTTTCATCATGCAAATCTCCGCATGAGATGTTCGGTGCTATAGTAAAATCCTATTATGCGGAAAAGAACGGAATCGATCCCGAAAACATCTTTGTTGTTTCGATAATGCCGTGTACTGCAAAGAAGGGCGAAAAAGAGCGTGAAGCACTTGTTACAGGCGGTCTGAAGGACGTAGATGCGGTTCTTACGACACGCGAACTTGGAGATCTTATAAAGCGCTCTGGAATAAACTTTACTGCATTGCCCGATGAAGAATTTGATTCGGATCTTCTCGGCGATTACAGCGGTGCCGGCGTAATCTTCGGTGTGACCGGAGGCGTTATGGAAGCGGCTCTCCGTACTGCATACTATGTTCTCACAGGAAAAGAACATGATCTGATAAAGTTTGAAGAGGTAAGAGGCTTTGACGGTATAAAGGAAGCTTCGCTTGAGATCGGCGGTCAGACTATCAATGTTGCAGTTGCAAGCGGCATGAAGAATGCAAAGATCCTTATGGATGAGGTTCGTGCCGGAACATCAAAATATGCGTTTATCGAGATCATGGGATGTCCTGGAGGATGTATCGCAGGCGGCGGACAGCCGTATGTAAAGCCGTGTTTCCTTCCCAATGAAGATGTGGATATTCTCGATACATATAAGGAAAAGCGCGCAGCGGCACTGTATAGTGAGGACGAACGTCAGACAGTAAGACAGTCTCATAACAATCCGCAGATTCAGCAGCTTTATGCAGATTATCTCGGAGAGCCGAATTCTCATAAGGCTCATGAGCTTCTTCATACTACATACAGCGCAAAAGTAAGATTCAACTGATTTAAGAAGTTATAAACACAAAAAGAACCTGTCATTTCAGACAGGTTCTTTTTGTATAAATATATTTTATTAGTGTTTTGGGAGTATAATTTACTGATGATAGTGATTGAAACCGAGTATTGGAAAGCTACCGTTGATCCGGTCGTTAGGGAAGACTGAAACGGGCACAGAATAAATAATTGAGAATGAAATAAAAGCCCGACCCTCCGGGCGCAATCAAAGATTACGAGCGGGTGCCCCGGAACGTTGTTGTTTTACAATAAAAATACCTGCCAGTTATCTGATATAGATATCCGGTAGGTATTTTTCGTTATAATAAGATATTTTTTGTGTTGTCAGAAAATGCTTTTACTTGCTTGTTTGCTAAGCCGTGGTTAATTTCTTTTATCAATCGGAACATAGGGTATGCGGTCATGAACTGCCTTATACGCAGGGCGAATTATTTTTCCGCCTCCGGCAAGCTCCTCCATGCGGTGAGCCGACCAGCCTGCAAGCCGTGCTACGGCAAACAGGGGAGTGTAAAGCTCTTCAGGCAGACCGAGCATTTTGTAAACAAAACCGCTGTAGAAATCCACGTTAGCGCTAACGCCCTTGTAAATCTTCCGTTCCTCCGCGATGACCTGCGGGGCCAGCTGTTCTACCAGAGAATACAACATGTACTCGTCTTCCCGCCCCTTTTCTTCCGACAG
>CALGZV010000270.1 GCA_937934385.1 uncultured Clostridia bacterium
TGAATCATCTTTTTCTGCAGAGGATATCTCTGTTACTGCTTTTGTGTCAGTTTCTTTCTTGTCTGTATCTGTAACGGCTTCTGTGTCTGAATCATCTTTTTCTGCAGAGGATATCTCTGTTTCTGCTGTTGAGTCAGTTGTTTTATCATCCGTGTCTGCAAAAGCAGCGACGGCAGTAACGGAAATAAGCATGATAAATGTAAGAACAAGAGCAATAATTTTTGAAGTTGACTTTAACATAAAATTTTTCCTTTCGATGAGTCAATATTTTATACATTCCGGTCGTACAATTAAATTTAATATTAGCAAATAATTATAACATGAAGCCTACGAAAATATTAACAAATCGTAAAATCATTTACAAAAAATACATTAAATGAATTCAGAAAAATAGAGTTATGATGGAGAAAGAAAATGGAACAAAAAAGATTTTTAAAAAATGACAGTGGGTTTATATGTGCGCATTGCGGAAAGAAAGTTTCTGCACTTGGTTATACTTCTCGCAATCATTGCCCGTACTGTTTATGGTCTCTCCATGTTGATAATAATCCGGGAGACAGAGCATCAGAATGCAGGGCACCGCTTGAACCTGTATCGGCTCAGCCGGATCCTAAAAAAGGATTTATTATAACACACAAATGTACAGGATGCGGAGCATTAAGACGTAATAAAGCAGCATCCGATGATAACATGAATCTTATAATAGAGCTTACTGTTAATAAAGAAATTTAAATTTTATCTGATCTTTGCTTATAATTGTAATTATAAAAGATCGTCTATTACGTCCTTGGCTTCATCAGGAGTAACAGTATTTTCGCTCAAAAGTGTAAGGAGACGGACAGCGGCATCTTTACAACGTGTTATATCGTAAATGAATACGGTTTCATCATATGTACCGTTTTTATCTGAAACTGTTTTTATTATTAAAATTGAATATACGGTGCTGCAATCAGTGTTGTTTTCGCGTTTGAACAGTGCCGCAGTTTCGGAACCGTCTGTGGTGGCTATTAATTTGTACTGAAGAGTGATTCCTCTTTTATATGGATCTTGCTTTGTAACGGACGAGGATTCTTTAACACGCTCGGTGATGTATGATGTTCTTTCAACCGGATGATTTTTAAATGAAGTATACATGGTGCGCTCCTATCGTTCCGCCAATTGGCGGATAAAAATTAAAGTAATCACGGATGAAGTATCTGCTTCTTCGATAGAAAATAGAAACCGAACCTGAAGAAGTGCTTATTACTTAGACCGTGATTTAACCAATGAGACGTGGTGTCTTATATTGAAAAACGGATAAAATCAGATTATTCAGATATCTGAAAAGCATAATCTTTTCACAATATTTTAAAACATAACGGCAATAAGAATTATGTGTCGTTGTTTTTATTTTGTGAATTAAATTTAGGAATGGTTTAAACATTTATCACAGTTATATAATAACAGTATTTTCCATGTTTGTAAATAAAATCTTGTCAACAAAATTCGACTCCAAACTTAAAAATATGATTTTCAAATTGAAAATCTTGTATTTTTTTCAATTAATTTAACATATAATGTCATATTGTGTTAAATTAAGTCGCAATGTTTAGGCGAAATTTAGTAAGTAATTACGGCACTAATGTCGAAAAAATAATATATATACGTACATTATCCTTAAATTTCATATTTATCCTTTTTTTTCGTAATGACAAATAAAAAAAAATATGATAAAATACTCTTGTAATTCAATCGAAATTTTTGTTTTTACTAAAGAATTTTATCATATAAAAAATGTATAATTATTCATTAAAAGTCTTAAAAATGAAAAGGGTGATGTGTTTATGTGTGAGAAATACAGGCTATGCAAGATATCGAGAATTTTCCTTGATGTCGGACTGTCAGTTATTTTAATGATTATTATATATATATCAGCACTGCATTTCGGTATGACTGAAAGCGATTTTGGACAGCTGTACATAATAGTGAGATGTAAAGTAATTACTCAGCATCTTCTTTTATCTCTTGTAATTCTGATTGGAGGCTCTTTACTGTTTGACTGTGTATACAAGAACAAATTATAAATGTCTGCAATATAAAGTAAATGTTTTATTCTTATAGAAAACAGCTCAACCTGTTGATTAAAGAAAACAGGTACGTCTTTCTTATTGAAAATTGTATTCAGAAGCATAATTTATATTAAAATATAAGCAACTTCTTCCGCTTATTTATATTATAAAATCCTGTATGAAATATTTCATACAGGATTTATAGTTTTGTATTGGCAATATTTTTGAAAAATTATTCAAATGCGTAAGATACGATAAGTATTTAAATAAATCAAATATCTGTACCTGCACCCATCTGTTTCAGAAGGTTGTTTTCAAGTTCGAGAGCGGTATTATATCCCATTTTTTTCTGGCGGCTGTTCATGGCAGCAATTTCAAGAATAATGGCAAGATTACGACCGGGTTTTACCGGAATTGTTATTGTTGAAAGTTTAATACCCATTATGTCTGTGTATTCGCTTTCGAGTCCAAGACGATCATACATTTTTCCCTGCACCCACGGCTCGAGGTTAACAACAAGATCTATCTTTTCTGTTTCTTTTACAGAACCTATGCCGAACAGTCTGCGTACATCCACAACTCCTATCCCTCTCAGTTCCATATAGTGGCGGATCATTGCAGGTGCGCTTCCTACAAGAGTCTTTGAGGATACTTTTTTAATTTCCACGGCATCGTCAGCGATAAGCCGATGACCTCGTTTTACAAGCTCAATTGCTGTTTCGCTTTTTCCTATACCGCTGTCTCCGAGCAGCAGCATTCCCTCTCCGTATACTTCTACAAGAACTCCGTGACGGGTGATTCTTTGAGCGAGTTCTACATTGAGATATGATATCAGACTTGCCATAAATTCGGAGGTTCTGTGTACTGTGCGGAGAATCGGAATACGGTATTTTTCTGCAAATTTTAAAAAAGCCGGGAAAACTTCAAGATTTGAAGAAAAGATGACTGCAACCGGTTTTTGAGACAAAAAACTTTCGATGCGGTCGGAAATCTGTTCTTCCGGGAAAGAACTCAGATATGTGTGTTCACATCTTCCTATTAGTTGTATTCTTTCGGGATCGAAATGACCGAAAAATCCGGCGAGCGCAAGACCGGGACGGTTAAGTTCGGTCTTGGATACAAATATATTCTTTTCTTCCGGTACGAATATCTCTTCCATTCCGAATTCTTTTATTATATCCTTTAATTTAACTGTATAAACTGATGTCATTTTTTATTTTTCGCTCCTTTATATACTATGTTGTTTAAATTATATGATATACAGCTCGATGAGTCAAGACATTTTATATTAACTAAATGTATTCAGATTGACATATATACTTTTTTATGGGAAAATGTAATTATAAAAAGGATTTTTGTTTTCCCGGTCGTATAACAGACAGAGGATGTTATATAAAAGCTTTTGGATCCCTTTATACGGAGGAACATCAAATGGATAACGGTGCAGGTAGCTACCGCCGTTTTCTTGCCGGAGATGAGTCCGCTTTTGACGATATTATAAAAGATTACAGAATTCCGCTTACGTCTTTCATATTCAGATATGTCCGCAACGCAGAGGCAGCAGAAGATATTGCAATAGATGTTTTTACATATCTGATAATACATCCGCACAGATATAATTTTAAAACAGGACTGAAAACATATTTGTTTATGCTTGGACGGAGCCGCGCACTTGATTATCTGAAACATAACCGTAAGATAGGATTTACCGATATATCGGAACAGACAGAGCTTATTTCGGCAGATCCCGGCCCGGAGGAATGTCTTATTTCAGATGAGAAAAGAAGAACGGTCCGTTCGGCTGTTGATGCACTTCCTGAAAAAATGCGTACCGCTGTGTTTTTGGTGTATTTTGAGAATATGTCTTATGCAGATGCAGCAAGAATAATGAAAAAAAGCCGGAAGCAGATAGATAATCTTTTATACCGTGCCAAAAGCGAACTTCGCTCTGTACTTGGAGAGGACGGTGAAATTTTTAGCTGATATGATGAGAAACAATGAAGAATTTAAAAAAGAAATTTTCCGGCGGAGTACGGAATTTAAAGTAACACAAAGAAAAAATTTATGCAGGGTAGCTGTCAGCAGTGTTTCCGTAACTGTATGTGCAGTAATAATTTTCTCGGCGATGATTCCGATGATGAGAATGAAAACAAAGTCTGTACCTTACGAAAAAGAAACCGATAAAAGCGCCGTTACCTATGATGGTTTTTCAGTGCCTTCTTTATTAACAAATATATATATAATGACCGGCGGAGTAAAATATGCAGTTACCGATTCGTCGGATGTTGATATTATTATGAAAGAGATCGGAAAACTTGATTTTTCGGTTGATTGTGCGGGCACTTTAGTTGAAATTGATAAAGAAGCAGACCGACGTGATGTTATTGAAGAAACCGCGGCAGCTGCCGACAGGGAAAGGCAGGATCAGTGTTTAGGTGAGATATATAGTGATGGGCAAATAAGATCAGAAATATCGTGTGTTATATATGTTTATGACGCAGAATATGTTTTGCGTGAAAATACGTTGACTTCTTCCGATGGCAGATCGGTTATTCTGTCTGGCGAACAGACGGAGGCGATTTTGGATATAGTGGCGAAAGAAAGGAGATAACCGGTATGAAGAAAAAAGCATTGATCTTAATTATTTCTTTAATCGCATTGTTTGTATTATTTTTTCCTATACCGAGCGGGGCGCTTAAAGACGGAGGAACAAGAGAATATACTGCACTTACGTATAAGCTGGTAAAATGGAATAGGATCACTTCTGACGGAGAAATTTATAAGGCATGGCGGATATACCCTTTTCCGCTCAATACAAAGTCTGTTGACGCACTTTGGCAGGAGGAGTCTGTAAAATTAGCGGAAGAAAATAAAGAAGAAAGAACAGACGTAAATTCAGGGGATATTACGACGGAAAAAGTGTCGCCGGTTACAACTGACCGTAAAGAATCGGCAGATGAAACGGGATTTTCTGTTTCTGTCAAAGAATTTTCACTGGAAGGGACTTTTCCTTATATAAAAATCGAAATTACCAATCACAGTAATACCGAGTTTTGTTTCGGAGAAACCTTCGATATTTTCTACCGTAAAAATAAGTCGGACATACGGGAGAGTTGTTTTATGGAAGAACCTGCGTTTAATGCAATATTATATACAGTTTTACCGGGCGGAAGCGCAGAGCAGACTTATTTACTTGATCTGGCTGATATCTCAAAAAACGGATATTACAGTCTTGAAGCACGCGGATGCTTTGAAAGCGATTCATCGTCGGCGGCTGCGGAATGGTTTACTTTCGGCACAGAATTTTCAGTAAACGGCGGTAAACCTGAAAATATAAAAACCTTTTCTGCACGGTGTATGGTCGATCCGGTACCGCATTATCATTATCCTGCTGATGAACCGCAGACTGTAGAGGATCCGATATCCGGGTATTGCGGAAATATTGTTACAACGATATATATTAACGGGAAAACATATTCGTTAATGTATGATAAATCGGTTTATATTACTGACATTCTTATTAATCTTGCTTATGATATTGATAAGATATGCCTGTGTAGTGATGAATTTACTGTTGATACGGAACTGATAAAAGGGTGTGGAATAAATCTTACTCAAGGTTTTGCAAGATGTGAAAAAGGACAAGCCGAACTTACAAAAGAGCAGATATACGGAATAAAAAGTATTATTGACAGCCTTGGCTGATATTACAGTAAAATAAATAATATATCCGTAATGGTCATTTCTTTCTGTAATATATATTAAAACCCGTCTTTATCGTAAGGCGGGTTTTAATAGTTTTAGTTTCAGAGATATGCACATTGTGTTGACAATTATATATTTGGCGTGTATAATTATGAAGAATCTTCTGTTATTTAAACAGATAAAGGAGAATTTTATGGTATTTTCCAGTATGGTATTTCTTCTCGGATTTCTGCCCTGTCTTATCTTTTTTTATTTTATCGTTCCGCAAGGAAAAAACGGATGGTTTCTTCCGTGGAAGAATCTTGTTCTTCTGATCTTCAGTCTGATTTTTTATGCGTGGGGCGGAGTGGCATATCTCGGTATACTCGGTGTTTCTATAGCGGTTAATTACATAGGAGGCTTGCTTGTTACATATCCGAAGTCAGGAAAGCTTAAGAAGCTGTTTCTTTTTATTGTTATGGCATTAAATCTTGGTATGCTCGGATGGTATAAATATGCCGGATTTGCAGCACAGGCTGCAGTTTCGTTAGGTATTCCGGTAACAGTACCTGAAATTGTACTTCCGATAGGTATTTCTTTCTTTACATTTCAGGGAATGAGTTATGTTATAGACGTTTACCGCGGCGACGCACATATACAGAAAAATCCGCTGAACGTTGCACTGTATGTTGCGCTGTTTCCGCAGCTTGTTGCGGGACCGATCGTAAGATATACTACGGTTGAAAGTGAAATAGGCATGCGCAGCCATACGGTAAAAGAATTTTCCGACGGTATTATCCGTTTTATGATCGGATTCGGAAAAAAGATGATACTTGCAAACGCTATGGGGGAGATAGCCGATCAGATATTCGGTCTTAACATAGAAGTTCTTACAACAGCGTCAGCCTGGATAGGCGCAATTGCATACACTTTCCAGATATATTTCGATTTTTCAGCATATTCGGATATGGCAATAGGACTCGGCCGCATGTTCGGATTTCATTTTGAGGAGAATTTCAATTATCCTTATATATCGTCATCGGTAACCGAATTCTGGAGAAGATGGCATATCTCGCTTTCAAGATGGTTCAGGGATTATGTGTATATTCCCCTCGGCGGAAACCGCTGTTCCCGCTTAAGACATATTTTTAATCTTATAGTCGTATGGACGCTTACCGGACTGTGGCACGGAGCGAACTGGACGTTTATTGTATGGGGAATTTATTTCGGAATTCTTCTTGTAGCCGAAAAATATCTTTTATCCGGAATTTTGCCGAAGATACCTGCTGTGATACGCCATGCGGTCACGCTTTTGCTTGTTATCGTAAGTTGGGTATTGTTCCGTTCGGATACGATAAGCTTGGCCGCGCAATATGTCGGCGTTATGTTCGGTGCAGGCGGAAGACTTGTTTCGCCTGATGCTTTTTATTACATAAGGCAGTATTATCCTGAATTTATTATCAGCATTGCTGCTGTATTTCCGATCAGAAGAATTATTGAGAACATTATTGAAAAACACAGCGGCAAACTGTCGGTATTTGTATTCGGTCAGCTTGCTCCGAAGGCATTTGCGGTAATTGTTTTTGTCTTAGGATATTTTAAGCTTGTTTCCGGAAGCTTTAATCCGTTTATTTATTTCCAGTTCTGAGGTGACGGTATGAACAGAAAGAAATTTTCAAATATATGTTCGGTTTTTATGATCGTCGGATTTCTCGGATTTGTTTTCGGACTTTTTGCACTTTCGGCATACGAAAATATAACAGATTATTCGACATATTCGTATTATGAAAACCGTAATCTGACTATGTTGCCTGAACCCGATACCGACTCTGTGCTTGACGGATCTTTTTTCGATAAAATTGAAAATTGGTACAAGGATCATGCGGCAAAGAGAAACGGGGTTCTTTCATATGATACTTTCCTGAACATGAATATCCTTCGCCGTCCGGTTGTAAACGGAATAGTTATTACAGACGATATTCTGCTTCCGTATAATAAGCCGGAAACGGTCAATAAGGAAGAAATACAGAATCTTGCGCAGATCATGTCGGATCGGCTCAGAGCACATGCAGATAAGGCAGAGAGCTGCGGAGCAGAATTTTATTATGTCGCCGTTCCGTGCCAGTATGTGTATTATGAGGATCAGTATCCGTGGTATCTGAATTCGCGTGCAGAATACACGAAAGCATCGTCAGAAGCTCTTTTCGGTAAGCTTGAGGAAAAAAATATACCGTATATTGATATGAATGAGGAGTTTAAAAAGCTCGGACATCTTCCTGAATTCAGCTCGGCTGTTGATAATCATTACGGAATAGTAGGTGCATATGAGACCTACCGCGCTGTAATGAAGCGTATAAACGAAGATACGGATCTTAATATAGATATCCTTGATAAAGGAGAATACACGCTTACAGAGCTTCCTAATCCCTATATAGGCTCACGTACACGTAAGCTTCTCGGACAGTGGCGTTATGATGAGCGCCTGTCTGTAATAACTCCGAATGAGGAGATTCCTTTTACCCGGTGGAATTACGGAAATGAGCAGCCAAGCGCTTCAACTGTTTACGTAATGCCGGAGAATGAAGAATCGAGAATAATGTACGGAATGTATATGGGCGATGACTGTTCAATAACCAGAATCGAAACAAAGCGTCCTGAGCTTCCTACCGTTCTCATTTACGGCGACAGCTTTACCAATGCATTTGAGTGCATAGTGTGGACAAGCTTTGATACTATGTATTCTCTCGATTTCAGATATTATACCGAGATGCCGCTTGATGATTTTATTGAAAAGGTTTCTCCTGATGTTGTTATATGCATACGGGATTATGAAGCACTTCTGAATCTTGAATATAACGGCTGCTAAGGTCTGGAAAAATGATGGCCCGATCGGGCGGGTACCCCGGAACCTTGTTGTTTCACAATAAAATACGCATATATTCCGAATAAAATAAAACGGAATATATGCGTGTTTTTATAGGTTGAATGTGAAAAGACAGCCTTTCGCGGTTATGAACTTTTCAGTTAAATTCACACTGCGTAAAGATATAATTTTTATTCGGAACGGAGCGCCGTTACCGGATCTTTTTTAGCTGCTTTTCTGGAGGGGATCATTCCGCCTATCAGTGTCAGAATAACACTGATAATAACGAGAATTATTGCCGCTCCGACAGGAAGTACAGCGCTGACTTCGCTTGTACCTGCAACGGCATGTATTATTGCGTTTACGGGAATCAGCAGAAGTGCTGAAAGACCTACGCCGATCGCACCCGAGCAAAGTCCGATAATAAAGGTTTCCGCAGTAAATACCTGAGATACATTTCTTTTTGAAGCTCCGATAGCGCGGAGAATACCGATCTCCTTTGTGCGTTCGAGTACTGAAATATAGGTTATAATACCTATCATGATAGACGATACGACAAGCGAAACGCTTACAAATGCAATCAGAACGTACGAGATTACATTTATGATCGTTGTAACAGAGGATATCAGAAGCGCTACAAAGTCGGTATAAACGATCTGATTTTCTTCTGTGGCTTCGCGGTTATAGTTCTGTATGCATTCTGCTATGAGATCTTTCGATTCGAAAGTATCGGCATAGATATTTATAGAGGTCGGTGCGTCTTTGCTGACATACCCGAATTTTGTGAGATTATCTTCGTAGCTTCCTACGGATATCGTGTTTTCATATATTGAAAGAAGAACTTCATCAGACGGATCCTGCATGAATGCGTCAAGCATAGCTGCAAGAGCGTTTTCATCAGCCTGTGCAATCACCTGTTGCTGAGCCGGATCTGAGCTGTACAGTGTCGCAGCGATGGTTTTCCACAGCGATGCTTTTCCGGAGATTCCGAGCGATGATATATATGTTTTTGTATCTTCAATCTTGGTTTCATCATCATCGGGATCAAAGGACATTCCGCTGATAATGTCTTTATCGGGAGACTGCCTCTGTGCTTTTACGATCTCACTTTTTTCTGCGAGAGCTATTATTTCGTCGGTAAGTGCTGAGGTATAGCCTACAACCGAGCTGAATACCGACTGAGCGGAATCAGAGCTTGCACGGATTATTCCAGAGACTCTGAGCTTAATTCCGTTTTCAGCAAGTTCTTCAAGCTTTGACGGATCGTTACGCAGAGAAACAAATTTTCCGTCCTCTGTTTTTTCGTATCCGTCGCATGCAGGAATTACATAGTAGTTTCTTCCTATCAGATCGCTGTAGTTCCAGCTGTAAGAGATTCCGTCAAGAGATTCTCCGCGGTCTACCGCTTCGGAAAGATCGTTGTATTCATCAGACGGGAGCAGCCCGAGCATATACAACGTGGGAAGCGCTATTTCATTATTTGCATCGACAACAATAACGATATCGTTGTAGCTTTCCGGCCATGTTCCTTCAACAAGCTCATAGTTATCTGTAACCGATCTGCTTACAAGCTCACCGTCTTTTCCGGGGATAAGCTGTCCGAACGGATCATATGTCGATATAACGTTATTCATCATGGTGGAGACGTTCATACCTGCGGCAGACGGTCCCATCATTGCGGAATAATCGGTGTTTGCTCCGGCAAGAGAGCTTCCTTTTGTATTTATAAGCTTTCCGTTTGGATCATATGTATAAATATCGAAATTAACGTCATAGGAATATACTACGCCGTTATCGCCGAGATACTTCCTTATCTCGCTTTCCGGATTGTCGAGATATTTTTTAAATTCGGTCAGATTATTTTCAGTCAGACTTCCGGATACTTTGCTTGCGCTTTGCATAGCTGTAGCATCGGAATATACAGCATCAAGAGGATGTCCGGCTTCCTCTTTTATCTCGCCCATCCGTCCGCCCATTTCAAGCAGACTGCTCAGATCAAATGACTTTGCATCTATCTGAATCGGATATGAAGCCATTGTATCTTTCTGAAGATCTTCTATATAATTGTTGACTCCGGCCGAAAGGGAAAGAATGAGCGCAATTCCGATAATACCTATCGAGCCCGCAAATGAAGTAAGCAGTGTACGCGCTTTTTTTGTGCGGAGATTGTTGAAACTGAGAGCAAGTGATGTCAGGAAGGACATTGAGGACTTACCCATGTTTTTATGTTTCGGCTGCTCCGGAGCTGCTTCGGGGATAAAAGGCGCGGTATCTCCGACTATCTTACCGTCCTTAAGCTTTACTGTTCTGGTTGCATATTCTTCGGCAAGCTCCGGATTGTGCGTGACCATTACAACAAGGCGGTCTGATGCAACTTCTTTCAGAAGCTCCATGACCTGTATGCTTGTCTCGGTGTCGAGCGCTCCGGTCGGCTCATCGGCCAGAAGTATATCCGGATCGTTGACAAGCGCGCGTGCGATAGCAACACGCTGCATCTGCCCTCCTGAAAGCTGATTCGGACGCTTGTGTATATGGTCTGAAAGACCTACCCGGTCGAGCGCGTTTTTGGCCCGTGTTCTGCGTTCTGCACGGGATATTCCGGAAATGGTGAGAGCAAGCTCTACATTTGCCAGCACCGACTGATGCGGAATCAGGTTATAGCTCTGAAAAACGAATCCGATCGTATGATTCCGGTATGAATCCCAGTCTCTGTCCTTATATTTTTTTGTTGATATTCCGTTGATAATAAGATCTCCGCTGTCGTATCTGTCGAGTCCGCCGATAATATTAAGAAAAGTAGTTTTTCCCGATCCGCTGGGTCCGAGTATAGCAACGAATTCATTGTCTCTGAAGCTTACGCTTACTCCGTCAAGTGCATTTTGTACCATGCCGCCTGTCGTATATTGCTTGCTTATATTCTGTATCTGGAGCATTTGCCTCCGCCTTTCCCGAAAAAATTAATTCCTGCCGGTTTCGTTTTATTACGAAACCGGCAAAAATATGCTGTCAATTATTTTACATATTATAATAACACACAAAAAATATGAAATTGTTTACTCAATTAATACAATTTAAAAATTTTTTGAAAGTAATTTATTAACCGGCCCGTCGGGAAATTAAAGATCGGGAATATCCTCTGTGCTGTACATTTCATCTTCATCCGGAAGATATTTTCCGTTTTTCCGGTGCATCTTAACACATTCTGTGAGAAGATATTCTATCTGTCCGTTGATGGAACGGAAATCCGCTTCTGCCCATGCGGCAAGCTCGCTGTATAACTTAGGTGAAAGACGAAGCGGTACCTGTTTTTTCTGATCAGCCATACTATTAATACAGTGAACCTGAGTTTACAACAGGCTGTGCATCGTGGTTTCCGCAGAGGACAACAAGCAGATTTGAAACCATCGCTGCTTTACGTTCATCGTCAAGTGCAACGGTATTGTTTTTACTGAGTCTGTCAAGCGCCATCTCGACCATTCCGACAGCGCCGTCGACTATCATCTTTCTTGCGTCGATGATCGCGGAAGCCTGCTGACGCTGAAGCATGATAGCGGCGATCTCTGTTGCATATGCAAGATATGTTATACGTGCTTCAACAATTTCAATACCGGCTTCTTCAACGCGGAGCTGGATCTCGTCGCGGATCCTTGACGCTACGATTTCGCTTGAACCGCGCAGACTTCCCTCGTCGGCAACACCGTCTCCTGTGGTATCGACATTAGGCGCGATGTCGTAGGGATATATGCGGACTATATTCCGCAGGGCGCTGTCGCACTGAAGGGATAAAAATTCCTTGTAGTTATCGACGTTGAATACAGCTTTTGCTGTGTCTGTTATTCTCCATGTTACGGCAATTCCGATTTCAATGGGATTTCCGAGACAGTCGTTGATCTTCTGACGGTTGTTGTTGAGTGTCATGATCTTAAGGGATATTTTTTTGCTTGCAATTTCAGCAGTATTTACTGCAATTGCGGCGTCACCGATCTTAACATCTCCGCTTTGATTGAGCTTTGTCTTTGCCGCAGGGTTTACTGCAGAGCAGAAAGGATTTACATAGTAAAATCCGTCTCCGCGAAGCGTGCCTATATACTTTCCGAACAGAGTAAGTACAAGAGCTTCCTGCGGTTTAAGTACGTGCAGCCCGCACCAGGGAAGCCACCCTATGCAAAGCACAATTATTCCGATTACAAGTATGACCGGCGATCCGCCTCCGTCGAGTATTATTCCTCCGTATACCGTAGCCGCAATTGCAAGCAGATAAACCGCTATAGACAGAATAAGTACAGCCATTCCGTTTTTCTTTCCGGTTATTGTGATTTCTTTCATAAAATACCAATCCTTTCGTTAAACTCTTTTTGAGTTTATTATGATATCAAAATGATATCATAATACATAATATTTGTCAATAGGTTAATGAAAAGATTTAAAGAAATCGGTGAGGTATTTTGTGATTTTATTTGTTATTATGGGTATTACGTGTATGACTGTAAGTTTTAAAGTTACACTTGAAATATCTAAGCGGCTGTGGTATACTGATTCATGCGGATTCATAGGAGTCCGTAGCTTAATTAAGGACAGTGAAAAAATGACGGATCTTCTTACACTTCATAAATATTTCCTCTCGCAGCATCTGAAAAAAGGCGGGATCGCCGTTGATTTTACAATGGGAAACGGACATGATACGAAATTTCTTTCCGAAGCGGTGTGGGGTGGCAGCGATGCGCCCGGACATGTTTATGCGTTTGACGTTCAGTCGGCAGCGCTTGAAAGTACCGGAAAGCTTCTGAAAGAAAGCAGAAATCCGGAAAATTATACGCTTATACACGATTCTCACGAAAATGCCGGGGAGTATGTAAAAGAGCCGTTCTGTGCGGGTGTGTTCAATCTCGGATGGCTTCCGGGATCGGATAAGAAGATCACTACAAAACGTGAATCGACACTTAAAGCAATAAGCGCGGCAATCGGACTTATAGATTATGACGGAATTCTTCTTATTGCAGTATATCCCGGACATGAGGAGGGGCGGCTTGAAGGAGAGGCGATCGCACAGATGCTTTCGCAGATAAGCCGTTTTGAGCTTTCTGTATCACGGTTTCAGATAATTAACTCGCCGTCGTCTCCGTACTTTTTTATTGCCGAAAAAAAATAGTGTTGCGAAATATGTGTGTCTGTATTATCGTCGGATACATATTATAAATATAAAGATCCGAAAGGATCATTTTGAAATAATCCGAATCAAGATCGGAAAGGAAAACCTATATGAAAATTGCTGTACTTGCAGGAGGACTCAGCCCGGAGCGTGATGTGTCGCTTTCGTCGGGAAGTCTCATTGCAAACGCTCTGAAAGAGCGCGGACATATGGTTGCGCTTGTAGATGTTTATATGGATCAGGATATTTCGGGCGGAACCGATAGTAAATTTACCGATATTCTATGCAGCACGTCGGGAATTTCAGAAAATTCTCCGTCTCTTGAAAAGATCGCGCAGCTCCGCCGTGACCGCCGCGGAACTGATGAAGGAGCGGGCGAGCTGATCGGAAAAGGCGTGATTGAAATATGCAGAGCCGCGGATATTACCTTTATAGCGCTGCACGGCGCCATGGGAGAAAACGGCCAGCTTCAGGCACTTCTCGACTGTTACGGAATACGTTATACGGGAAGCGGATATGCCGGTTGCTCGCTTGCTATGGATAAGGATATCACCAAACGTATTGTCGGCTGCGAGGGCGTGGATACTGCAAAATGGATCTGTGCGGATCCAGGTGAAACAGATATCCGCCGTATTGCCGGACAGATCGGGTTTCCGTGTGTTATAAAACCTGCGGCGTGCGGTTCAAGCGTCGGAGTTTCTCTTGTACATAATGAAAACGAGCTTGAGGAAGCGTTTCGCATTGCGGCTGAATGTAATCAGACCGTTATTGCCGAACAGTTTGTCAGCGGACGGGAATTTTCAGTCGGTATACTGTGCGGAAAAGCTCTTCCTTCTATCGAAATAATGCCGATATCCGGGTTTTATGACTATAAGAATAAGTATCAGTCCGGTCTCACAAATGAAGTTACCCCTGCACAGATACCTGCAGAGCTGGAAGAGAGGCTTCAAAGTGCTGCGCTTAAAGCTCACCGTGCGCTTCATCTCGGTGTTTACAGCCGTTCGGATTTTATATATGATAAAGATTCCGATCGCCTTGTATTCTTAGAGGCGAATACGCTTCCGGGTATGACTCCGATGAGCCTGCTTCCTAAGGAAGCGACTGCTGCGGGCATAGAGTACGGAGAACTGTGCGATATGATTGTGCGTGAATCAATGAAACAGAGCTGAAAGAAATAGATTAAAACAGATTATGAGGAAGCGGAAGCTGCAAATACAGTTTCCGCTTTGCTTAATTTGCGGAATTTTTCCGGTCAGATTTTACCCCGGCATGAAAAAGTTTGTTTATTAATATTTTTTTCCTTAAAAATAAAGAAAAAACTGAAAAAACTATTGACAAAGCTTTTAAAAGCTGATATAATCCATAAGTAGTCCAAAGACAGCAGGTTATTTCGGTGAAAGCCGAAATGTAAAGCTATCCTGCCGAGGAGAATGAAAAATAAATCCCGCAGTTATGCTGCGGTAATGTTATTGATCATATCCCGTGATGTGCTTTGGCGCATCGCGTTTTTTGTTTTTACGGACTATTCAATTCTGAATGGAGGTAAATTAAAATGCCAAGTGCAAAAATTTTAGCACAGAAGCAGGCAGAGCTTGAAAGCCTTGTTTCGAAGATGAAAGCATCTCAGGCAGGTGTTCTTGTTGATTATACTGGAATCACCGTTGAGCAGGATACAAAGCTGCGTGCGGCGTTCCGTAGCTCAGGTGTTGACTATAAGGTATATAAGAATACCATGACATCACGTGCATGCGACGAGGTAGGCTTCACCGAAATGAAGGATCTGCTCAAGGGTATGACTGCTCTTGCAGTATGCGAAAACGATCCGGTTGCTCCTGCTAAGGTTGCTAAGAAATTCGCTGATGATATCGAGACATTCGAGATTAAGGGCGGATTCCTTGACGGTAAGGTTATTTCCCGTGACGAAGTTTTGAATCTTGCAGACATTCCTTCAAAGGAAGGTCTTATTGCAAAACTTCTCGGAAGTATCCGTTCGCCTCTCTACAACTTTGCATATGCTTTGCAGGCTGTTGTGGACAAGGGCGGAGAAGCAGCTCCCGAAGCGGCTGCTGAAGAGGCTGAGGCTCCTGCCGAGGCGTAAGTCTGAAAGACTTATAAAATCAAAAATATTTAAACTTAAAATTTACATGGAGGATTATTTAAAATGGCTACAGAGAAATCACAGCAGATCCTTGATCTGATCAAAGAACTTACTATTATCGAGCTTGCTGACCTTGTAAAGGCAGTTGAAGAAGAATTCGGCGTATCCGCCGCTGCTCCCGTTGCAGTTGCAGGTGTTGCAGGTGCAGCAGCTCCCGCAGCAGAGGAGAAGAGCGAGTTTGACGTTGTACTTAAGGCGTTCGGCGCTAAGAAGCTCGATGTTATCAAGGTTGTCCGCGAGATCACAGGTCTCGGACTTAAGGACGCTAAGGATATGGTTGAGGGCGCACCGAAGACTGTTAAGGAAGGCGCTTCTAAGGAAGAGGCTGAGGACATCAAGAAGAAGCTCGAAGAGGCTGGCGCTGAGGTTGAGCTTAAGTAAGTTTTCCTTTCAGGAAGATTTATTCTCAAAGATGTATAAAAAGGGACTGTGGGCATATGCCCGCAGTCCCTTTTTGCTGTATTTGCGCCTTGTCCCGGTACTATTTTTGATCGGTACATGAGGTTTTATTATATTCTGTGTTTTGAATCTGAATAAATTCCGGATTTTTTCTTTTTACTTTTATATACTTTTTCTTAAGCGATCTTAAAACAGAAAGACTTTTTGTGTCATCCGGAAATAATTTGCTCAGCAGCCATAGTGCTATAATCACTGTTATGATTTTTTCGGGAGTAAACGGGATCCATAAAAGTGTAAGATATGCAGCTGATATCGAATATATCCACGACTTACCGAGAATCATTCCTATGAAGAATGCAAGATATGCCCATCCGTTTGTAATAAACCATCCGATACCGAGACATACG
>CALGZV010000271.1 GCA_937934385.1 uncultured Clostridia bacterium
GCTTGTCCAGAATTATATTACCGATGTACAGTCTGCATTGGATGTATTGCGCTCATCAATACATCCAATGCAGACTGTACATCGGTAATAATTTTCTTATCATCACTTACGACAGCACACCGTATATTATTCTTTACAATAACTTTTATTTTCATATATTTTTCTCTTCAATCTTTATTTTAATTATTCCTTTAAAAACAAAACTGCGAAAGTTTTGACAAACGCTATAAACAGCTCAGACTGCCTTATGTCCAGTATCAGCTCATCCGAAACCTGTTTTATTTTTATTCTTCACTTGCCATCATGTTGTCCGGCCGCCTGCCGCCTAAGCTTTTTTATCAGAGCAAAGCCCTACAGCTCGCCGGTCAGATTGCGGCGATTGCAGCCCACACAGTAAACTTTGTTCCACGGGGCTTTACGGCGGAAAGTCCGATACGGAACAAACCGCCCAAACGCCGCGGACATCTGCGTGAAAGTTATAAGACAAAACTATAGCTCATACACCGTGACTAAAAAATAAAAATCCCGCCGCGCCGTCACACACCGGCAATTAAAAACCCTGCCAAAGCAAGGTAGGTGTTCTCCTCCGCGCCTTTGTACTCCCAACGTCCCGTAATGCCGTGGCGGTATACATATAGTATACCGTACTCAGGGCATCCGGGGAGGTCTGTATCCCGTCGCGGAACTCAAACTCCATTTAGAAAATGTGGGTTTAATTAACCGGAATATTTACGAACGAAGCAGGATCTTCGTGCTTTTTATCTATTTAAAATACGGCAATATTGCCTGCCGCCGGCATATCCTTTCCGCATAAAAAGTAATTCTCCGCATATATACGGACAGCTTTTCCGCCAGTCCGTACATTTCAATCGGTTTCGGGCATCTAATGCGAAACGCTCTGCCTTTAGTTTATCCGCAGCGGTGAAAAATATGCTTCCGCGCGGTACCGTATTTACAGTAAAGCTGCAGAACACACGCCGCGGATTTTGAACAGCATACAGGTTCTTGTTGTATTTAAACAAGAGCCGGGACACACGCCGCAGGCTTTTCCTGCGACGGAGATCCGGATTTTTTATTCTACTCAGCGTCGTAATCGATTTCGTCGAAAAGCTCTTCCTCGAAGATATCTGCAATGCGGTTGAACTCGTCGTCATCGTCTATCGTGACAAGAATCTGTTCTCCGTCATCAGCGTTATCTGCCTTAAGAATGACATATTCATCGTTGTCAGGCGTCGTGGGAATAAGCGCAAAATATGTCTCACCGTCAAGCTCGCGGGATCCGGCAAGCTCAAATTCAGCTTCGTTGCCTTCTTCATCCGTAAGGGTATAAATCTCCGCTTCCTCGGTTATCTCCTCAGATGTTTCATCATCAGCGATTTCCTCAATATCCTCGGTAAGCTTGTTTACATTTTCGTTGTTACTCATAATTCTGACCATTCCTTTCTTCTCGGGGCAACGGAAAATATCCGCTTTTCCCAGGCCGTGAAAGCCTTTGTCCGGAAATCTCCGGACAATATCTTAAAGCACTCCGCTCATGCTCCGCACACAGGCTGCGGCACAAAAGCAGGTACTGCCGATATCATTATTAATCACGAAAGCAAAGGTGTTAACCTTACAGAGCAGCAGCGCTGTGTTTGATGCAAAGCATCAGCTTTCGGTCATTCAATATTCTCCCGAACACCGGGAGACTTTGATCCTGTCAGTATTTCGCGGGATTATCACTTGTGAGCTGCGTCCACAGGACATACAGATGCGCAGATACCGCAGTTGAGACATTTTTCCTCGTCAATGCTGAACTTTCCGGTCTCACTGATTATCACTGCGTCCGCAGGACATTCAACCTCGCAGGTTCCGCAGGCAATACATTTCTCTCTGTCTATACTATGTGCCATTAAAGTTTCCTTTCCGTACTGTCCGGCAGCGCCGGACGGCAAAGACGGATCAGTCCTCCGCTTTTGCTCTCTTATGGTGCTTTATCATGCGAAGCTTCATATACAGCTTCGGCAGATGGTTAACAAGAAAATCCTTGAGTGAGTTGCGCGCCGACGCGTAAACGTCGTGCAGCGACACAAGAAAACGGTACGGTACATGCTTTCCCGTAACTCTTATATCAAGAAAGCGCTCATACGCTCTTCCGAGAGCGCCCGGAAGCTTATATGCAAGCTTGTAGCGGCGTACAAAATGCATGAAATACGCCTCTATAAACAGCACCTGTTCTTCGGGGAACTGAGGTTGGATAAGCGGAACACGCCGCTTTGTAAAATCGCCCTCCGGAAGAAATCCACCCTCCTTTGCGATCTCGTAAAGAGGTGTTCCCTCATACGGATAAAAAATATTCGGTATGGTGCGGTCGCTCTTCATTCTCGCGTTTAGCTTGATCGTCTTGAGCGCGCGGTGGATATCCTCATACGGCAGTCCGATTATATTATATGTCAGCTGCGCGATTCCGTATTTATGAAACCACTTTGAGCAGTTAAGTATCATCTCATCGGTCTGATAGCGGCGCAGATACTTGAAGCGCATCTCCTGATCGCCGCTCTCAAGTCCCATATCTATCGTGTAGAAGCCCGCTTCCTTCATGCGTCTGACAGTATCCTCGGTGAGAATATCGAAGCGGATATTACCCGTGCAGGGCAGTCCGATCTCCCTTTTGTACATCTCGATGAATTTATCGAACCAATCGGGGAACATATTGAATATCGCGTCGCGGAAGTTTATGACCTTGATCTGCGGATGCCTTGAGAGTAGCGTTTTCAGATAAAGTATAGTATTCTCCGGCGAGCGGAAACGTGCATATATCTTTTTATTCGGGTAAACCTTGCGAAAATTTCCGTTTCCGCAGTAGGTACAGTTATAGAAGCAGCCGCGGCTGACAACCACTATCGCAGTTCCGACCTTTGAGGACTCAAGATTATCATAATCGAAAAGCTCGAAATCGGGTATCGGTATACGGTCAAGATCGGAAAACAGAGGTCTTATCTTATTGTGTTTGAAGCTGCCGTCAGGCATCTTGAAATACAGACTTTCAACGCCGGTATAATCCTTGCCGTCGCGCATCATATCGCAAAGCTCAAGCTCCGCATACTCTCCGTCGCCGACGCACACACAGTCAACTCCGTCCGCCGCGAGAACCTCGTCGGGAACGAGCGTCGGATGATATCCTCCGCAGATTACGAAAACATCGGGACAGACTTCTTTTGTCCACTTTATATATTCCTGACAGTCAGGAAAGGCCGTCGTCCGTATCGAAAAGCCTATTATATCAAACTCTCCCATGCCGAGAAGTCTTTCCTTAAAGCTTTTTTCGGTATGAAGATTAAGCAGATGCATCAGTTCTACATGGTGTCCGCCCTGCTTGAGAACTGCGGAAATTGAGGCAAGTCCCTCATTATAGTTGCCGCCGCTTCCGCGCCGCGAGGCGTCTCTGTCGGTATAATCCGGATAAACAAGCAACATGCGCGCCGGACGTCCGCCCAAATCTTTCAGCATTGATCTGTATCCTTTCCTTCCGGGAATTCCGCTGCGCGCGGCA